>NZ_JALZVX010000151.1 GCF_023299985.1 Lacinutrix sp.
AGTAAAATTTTATTTTAGGCTCTGTTCCACTTGGTCTTAACGCTATTTTACTGCCATCTTCTGTATGGTAAATTAAAACATTAGATTTAGGAATATCTAGTGTAGTTACCTTTCCTGTAACTGTGTTTTTAGAGGTTGATAATTGGTAATCGTCTATTAAAATTACTTTAGAGTTATTAACCATTGTTAATGGGTTTTCTCTAGCATCTATCATCATCTGTTTTATCTCTTGTGCGCCTTCAATTCCTTTTTTAGTTAAGGAAATTAAGCGTTCTTTATATAAACCGTGTTCTATATATAAATTAATTAATTCTTGGTAAATAGCGCTTCCTTTTGCTTTAGCCTGTGCTGCAATTTCGCAAGCCAATAACGTAGCAGTAACAGCATCTTTATCGCGTACAAAATCGCCAACCATAAAACCAAAACTTTCTTCGCCACCACCAATAAAATCTAGTTCTGGAAAGTCTTTTATCATTTTAGCAATCCATTTAAAACCTGTTAAACCAATTTTTGTTTCTACATTATAGGCTTTGCCTAAAACACTCATCATTGGTGTAGAAACAATAGTGCTTGCTATAAATTGTTTGCCATTTATTTTATTTTGACTTTGCCATTGTTTTAGTAAAAAATCCGTCATTAATAACATGGCTTGATTCCCATTTAAAATAACCAATTCATTATTTAAATCTCTAACAGCTATACCTAATCTATCGCAATCTGGATCTGTACCAATAACAATATCACCTTTGGTTTTGTTAGCCAATGCAATTGCCATTTTTAGGGCTTCAGGTTCTTCTGGATTTGGAGAGACTACTGTTGGGAAATCGCCATTAGGTTCGCGTTGTTCTTCAACTATATTTACAGTTGTATAACCAGCTCGTTTTAATGTTTCTGGTACTGCAGTAATTGAAGTTCCATGCAGTGAAGTGAATACTATATTTAAATTTTCTCTCGCTTCCGCGGAAGTATTAAAGCTTCCGTTTTTTACTGATGCATTAATAAATACGTCGTCAACTTCTTTGCCTATATAATGGATTAGTTTTTTATTTGCATTAAATTTAATTTCGGCATAATCTATACTATTAATAACCGAAATAATTTCAGCATCTTCTGGTGGTACTAATTGTCCTCCATCTTGCCAATATACTTTGTAACCATTGTATTCTGGTGGATTATGCGATGCTGTTAAAACAATACCACAATGGCAGTTTAAGTGTTTTAAAGCAAAAGACAATTCTGGTGTAGCACGAAGGTCTTCGAATAAAAAAACTTCAATATTATTAGCCGAAAACACATCTGCAACCACTTTAGCTAAAGATTTACTATTGTGTCTACAATCGAAAGCTATAGCAACTTTTAATGTTTCGTTTTTAAAAACCTTGTGCATATAGTTACTAATGCCTTGTGTGTTTTTTCCTAAGGTGTATTTATTAATGCGATTAGTGCCAATTCCCATAACACCACGCATACCACCAGTTCCAAACTCTAAATCTTTATAAAAAGACTCTTTTAACTCTTTTGGGTTTGTACCAATTAAATCTTTTATATGGTTTTGTGTATTTATATCGAAAGCAGGAGTTAACCAAGTATTAACTCTGTCTAGTAATTCTGGCTCTATGTTTATCATGATAGTAATTTAATAGAATGCAAAAATAAGCATTAAATAAAAGTTAGAATTAACGTTGCGCTAATTTGACGTTTTATGGTTTAGGTTTAGTGCTTCCTTTACCAAATAGCGTTTTTTGTTTTGTTTAGAGCGTAAAATTATTTCACCTAAAAAACCTGCTACAAAAAACTGAGTACCAATAATCATGGTAACTAGTGCAATGTAAAATTGTGGTCTTTGTGTAATTAACCTTCCATCTGTATGAAAAAACAACTTGTTTATGCCTAGATATATTGAAAACACTAAGCCAATAGCAAACATAATAACACCTAAAGCACCAAATAAATGCATTGGTCTTTTACCAAAACGCGAAATAAACCAAATGGTTATTAAATCTAGAAAACCATTAATAAAGCGTTCCATACCAAATTTGGTTTCGCCATATTTTCTAGCTTGGTGTTGCACTACTTGTTCGCCAATTTTAGTAAAACCTGCGTTTTTAGCCAAAACAGGAATGTAGCGATGCATTTCGCCATTTACATCTATATGTTTAATAACTACATTTTTGTAGGCTTTTAGTCCACAATTAAAGTCGTTAAGTTTTACGCCAGATGTTTTACGTGCTGCCCAATTAAATAATTTAGAAGGTAAGTTTTTAGTAAACTTATTATCGTAGCGTTTCTTTTTCCAACCCGAAACGAGGTCGAAATTTCCTTCTATAATTTTATTGTAAAGTGCTGGGATTTCTTCTGGATTGTCCTGTAAATCTGCATCCATTGTAATAATTACATCACCTTTTGCTTTTTCAAAGCCAGCGTGTAATGCTTGAGATTTTCCAAAGTTTTTTAAAAATCTTATGCCTTTTACGTTTGTATCTGTTTTAGATAGGTTTTCTATGGTTTTCCATGAGCCATCTTTAGAGCCATCGTCTATAAAAAGTATTTCATAAGAAAAACGATTGGATTGCATAACCTTTGCAATCCAATCGTGTAATTCTGTGAGAGATTCTTGTTCGTTAAGTAGTGGTATAACTACAGATATATCCATGTATTGTTTGATAATTAATACTTCAAATATAAAACTATTATGCGTTTTCTGGGTTTCTTTTCATTATTAAAGCTACAATTAACCCGATAATTGAATAAAATGCAAGACTGCCAAATAGCCCGAAAAGTAAACTTTGAAGAGAATAAAGGTTAGGTTGGTCTTCAGCAGCCTCAACCGCTAAAGCTATTTGTTCTTCACTCATCCCAAAGTTTTGTAAAAGCCCTACTTGTGTGTCTAATGCTTTTTCTTGCATAATTATTGCAGCCTCAGCATCAATAAAATTGAAAAGTACATAATCTATTACTACTTTAATAAAAACTGCTAATGCTATAGTGATGAAAAAGGCAGTAAAAGCTTGTTTGAAAGTTATAAATCCGTTCAGTATTTTTTTTGCTTTGTAAACAGAAAAAAAAGCTAATCCTATAGTTAGAATAAATATTATAGAACCATATAAAAAGTTAGTTAGTAAATCTAGATTTACAACATAAGCTAAAATACTTGAACCAGCCAGTATTATAGCCAAATAAAGGCCATAATTAATTGCAGATGATTTAATTGTATTAGGTTGTAAAGTTTCCATATTTTTGTGGCTTAAAAGTTAATGTTATTAGTTAGTAGTCAAAGATAAATAAACGTTACATAAATAAGTTTTAATTATTTTTATAAAATATAGTGGAGATTTGTAAAAAATGACTAAATTTGCACCTCGAATTTAGAATACAAATAAAGCATATAGCGATGAAAAAAGATATACATCCAGAAAATTATAGACTAGTAGCATTTAAAGACATGTCTAACGAAGACGTTTTTTTAACAAAATCTACTGCTAACACAAGCGAAACATTAGAAGTTGACGGTGTTGAGTATCCATTAGTAAAAATGGAAATCTCTAGAACATCTCATCCATTTTACACTGGTAAATCTAAATTAATAGATACAGCTGGTCGTATTGATAAGTTTAAAAACAAATACGCTAAATTTAAAAAATAATTTAGTTTATAACATATATAAAAGCCTTTCAGTTTTACTGAAAGGCTTTTTTGTTTTCAGTAATTAAAGTATTTTTACAAAGTATAACATTAAAGTAATAAGTTTAAGAGCGTAACTCTTGTATGTATTTGAGTGATCAACTTTTAACTTTTAACTTTTAACTTTTAACTAAAAAATGAATTACATTCTCTTTGATGGTCCAGCAAGAAACCAATTGTTACCGTTTACTTATACAAGACCAGTTGCAGATATTAGAGTTGGTATTTTAACCATTCGCGAAAAATGGGAAAAGCATTTACTAGCAACTACAACTACGGTTACAGAAGAATATTTGTCTGTAAAATGGCCAATGGTAGAGATGGAAGCTAATGTGATGATTAATGCTTCGTTTTGTCCTACGGAAGTACTAGTAACAAAGATTAAAGATTTAAAAAAGAATCAAGCAATTTTTAAAGAGGAAGAAGTTATTGCTTTTTTTATTGAAGAAGGACAAGAAGATATAGATTTATCTACTTTTGATGCAATAGAGTTTGAAGACCAATTAATGATTATTGAACATACTTGGGATATTTTCTCCAAAAATGGAGAAGCAATAGCTCAAGATTTTGAGTTGCTTACTAAAGATAGAACATCTCAAACTATATCAAAATCTAATAATATAATTGCACCAGAAAACATATTTTTAGAAGAAGGTGCTAAAATGGAATTTGCTACGCTTAATGCAAGTGCTGGACCAATTTATATTGGAAAAGATGCTGAAATTATGGAAGGTAGCGTTGTTCGAGGACCATTAGCCTTATGCGATAATGCTACTTTAAAGTTAGCTACAAAAATATATGGACCTACAACTGTTGGTCCACACAGTAAGGTTGGAGGAGAAGTAAATAATTCGGTTTTATTTGGCTACTCTAACAAAGGACACGATGGTTTTTTGGGAAATTCTGTTTTAGGCGAATGGTGTAATTTAGGTGCAGATACAAATAATTCTAACTTAAAAAATAATTATGCTGAAGTAAGGCTTTGGGACTATGAAACCGAAGGTTTTGCAAAAACTGGTTTACAGTTTTGTGGCTTAATGATGGGAGATCATAGTAAATGCGGTATAAACACAATGTTTAATACTGGAACTGTTGTAGGTGTAAATGCTAATATATTTGGTAGTGGTTTTCCAAGAAATTTTGTACCTAGTTATAGTTGGGGAGGACATAGTGGTTTTACTACTTACTTAACTAAAAAGGCATTTGAGGTTTGTAAAGTAGTTATGTCTAGAAGAAAATTAGAGTTTACAGAAGTTGACCAATCTATTTTAGAACATGTTTTTGAAGAAACTAAAAAATATAGACGTCAGTAGTCGAATATGTTAGTATAAATTATTAAGGTGTTTCATAATGTATTACATTGCAAGCTTGTAATTTATTGTACGTACCTAATATTTAGAAATATAACCTATTTCAGCCTGCTTTTCTTTGGTGTCTTTTGATGTTTTTGTTAAATAAAACTTGAAAAATTCCCATATCGTTTTATAAGCAAACCTTTGTTTATAGTAGTTTTGTTAGTTTGCTATTTGTTAAACCAAAAAGAAAATAGCAAGCTGAAACTTAATAATATATTATTAGCAATAATTTTGTACACAATAGGAAATGTACTAATAATTGTTTTTTATGCATTATCCCAGTATTTTATAGTTTTAGGGATTACAGAAGAAACAAAGAATATTATAAAAACTTAATTATTTGCACACTACAAGTAGGTAATTATATCGCAATTATGAAAATATTTTTAACCAATAAACTCTATTTTTCGATATTATTTTTCGGTATTTTATTTCTAGATATTTATGTAAAATTAAATCTAGAAGCTATTCCATATAGAATAATAACAAAGCCACTTATTATTTTAGTGTTGTTATTATTTTTTATAAAAAATTATAGGAAATCACAATTAAAATCTAATTATGTTATTATTGGCTTATTAAGTTTTTTACTTGGTGATTTCTTTTTTATTTTTTATGATTTCATTCCTCTTTATATTGTAGGTATGGTATTTTTTGTGGCAGGTAAATTATGCTATGTAAAACGGTTCTCTAATCAAAGAGATTTTAACATGCTTAGTTTAGTGCCTTTTTTTGTAATGTGTTTTGCGTACATGGTTTTTATTATGATTTTGGTTTTAGATAACTTAGGTTCATTTTTCTTTCCTGTATTACTTTATTTATTTACATGTTTAATTTCATTGTTATTTGCATATTTAAGAAAAGGAGATGTAGATATTAAGAGTTTTTATATTGTTTTAGCTGGTGTTTTTATTTCTGTTATATGCGATAGTATTACTGTTATTCAATCTTTTTATTACGAAGATTTCCCATATCATAAAATGATAATAATGCTTCTTTATGGTATATCTCAATATCTTATTGTTATGGGATTATTGAATGAAGAAAAAAAAGCAGAAGACGTTTTTATTCTTTAGTAACGCGTTTTAAGTCTAAAAGATTTATTGGGTTTATGCCTAGATTACTAACATTTTGCTGTGTAAATCTTACCACCTCGTCGTAATACAAAGGTACAATTGGAGCTTCTTGCATAACTAAACTATCCATTTTTGTATAAAGTTGTTCTCTGGTTTTAGTATTTGTTTCAGTAAAAGATTGCATATATAAAGTATTAAATATTTCACTTTTAAAATGTGTATAATTAGGCCCATTTGGTGCAAAGTTGTCACTATAATAAAGCGATAAGTAGTTTTGTGCATCTGGATAGTCTGCAACCCAACTTGCTCTAAATAGATCTAAATTACCGTTAGCTTTTGCACTTTTTAATGTAGATGCAGGAATAACATCTACATTAACTATTAATCCTATTTTTTGTAATTCTCGTTGAATATATTCGCAAAAATTTAAATAATTACTTGTTGTAGTAATTGTTATTTCTGGTGTATTATTTCCTGTTTCCTCTTTAAATTGATTAATTAGTGCTTTAGATTTTTCAGGATTGTAAGTGTAACCAATAGTAGCACTATAACCTGGTAATCCTTTTGGAATAAAGCCACCATAAGCAGGTATGCCAATGCCATTACGTAGGTAAGTCATCATTTTTTGTCTATCAAAGCCATAATTTACAGCTTGCCTAATAAGTTTAGATTGCATTTCTGGAGTTTGAGAATCCATATAAAAAGCCAAATATTCTGTGTTTAAATAGGGACCACGAATCATGTTTATAGTAGATGCGTACTTGTCTCTTAATTCGCCTTTACTAGTTAAAATATCGTCTTGATAAGAAGCGTCGAGCGAATTTAAAAAATCAAGATTACCTTGAATAAATTGTAGAAATTCACTTTGCTTATCTGGTAAAAAAGTAATAGCTACTGCTTCTAAATAAGGGAGTTTTTTACCACTAATATCTTTTTCAAAATAATTTGTATTCTTTCTAAAAACAAGTTTAATGTTTTCTTCCCATCGTTTAAACTTAAAAGGTCCAGTGCCGATTGGGTTTGCTCTAAAATCCGTTCCATAGTGTGTTACTATTTCTTTAGGGACTACAGAGCAGTATTTCATGGTAAGCAAGCCTAAAAACGCAGGAAAAGGTTGCTTTAATTTAATAGTGAAAGTACTATCGTTTTCGGCATAAAAACGGTCTACTTTATTTAAAACCCAACGTCCAGAAGAAGCTATTTTTTTATCTATAAGTCTATTAAAGCTATACTCAAAATCTAAAGCTTTTACAGTTCGTGTAGAATCTTTTCCAAAGCGTTCATGCTTGTGATAATATACATTGTCTCTAAGTGTAAACGAGTAGGTGAGTGCATCTTGCGAAACAGTCCAGTTTTTAGCAATACAAGGCTGCACATTTAATGCATTATCCATCTGTACCAAACCGTTAAATAATTGGTTTACAGCCCAAATATCTGCGTTGTCTTTTGCAAATGCAGGATCTAACGAGCCAATATTTTTATGTTCGTTGTACCTAAATACTTGGTTTAGGTTTTTTTTGTCTTCTTTGCTTCCGCAGGAAAAAACAATAACAGTTAACAAGAGTAAGAGTAAGTGTTTTAGAGATGTGCTTAATTTTTTAATCATAATTATTTTTAACATTCTGGCTTTGCTTTCCAGTTTAATACTTGTTTTGCTTTCGCTTTAAAATAATGCAATAGTTAGAATTATAAAAAACAATTTAAATTAAAAATACGCCATCATATAACTAATTTGGTATTACTTGCAAACATTTACGTAAATTTGCAATCTTAAATAAAGTTGGAAGTAAATATAACGAATCTAACTTAGGAATAGCTTAATAATTTGACAGTAAATACTAAAAAGAAAGTCGCATTTTACACCTTAGGATGTAAACTTAATTTCTCTGAAACTTCTACAATAGCTAGAAATTTTAAAGATGAAGGTTTCGAGCGTGTTGATTTTTCTAAAACTGCAGATATTTACGTTATTAATACCTGTTCGGTTACAGAAAATGCCGACAAGCGCTTTAAAACTGTAGTTAAACAGGCGCAGAAAGCAAATGCAGATGCTTTTATAGCTGCGGTTGGCTGTTATGCACAATTAAAACCGCAACAATTAGCAGATGTTAATGGTGTTGACTTAGTACTTGGTGCTACCGAAAAATTTAAGATTACAGATTACCTTAACGATCTCACTAAAAACGATTTTGGCGAAGTGCATTCTTGCGATATTAACGAAGCAGATTTCTATGTTGGTAGCTACTCGATAGGAGATAGAACACGTGCCTTTTTAAAAGTACAAGATGGTTGCGATTATAAATGTACTTACTGTACAATTCCATTAGCAAGAGGCATATCGCGAAGCGATGAGCTGGAGAATGTGTTGAAAAATGCTAAAGAAATCTCAGAAAAAGGGATTAAAGAAATTGTGCTTACAGGCGTTAATATTGGAGATTATGGTAAGGGTGAATTTGGGAATAAAAAACACGAACACACATTTTTAGAATTAGTGCAAGCTTTAGACAAGATAGAAGGTATAGAACGTCTTCGTATTTCTTCCATAGAACCTAATTTATTAAAAAATGAAACTATAGATGTTGTAAGTAAATCTAGAGCGTTTGTGCCACATTTTCATATTCCATTGCAAAGTGGACATAATGACATTTTAAAGTTAATGAAACGTCGTTACATGCGAGAATTATATGTAGACCGTGTTGCTAAAATTAAAGAAGTTATGCCACATGCCTGTATTGGTGTAGATGTTATTGTTGGTTTTCCAGGAGAAACAGAAGCACACTTTCTAGAAACATATAACTTTTTAAACACTTTAGATATTTCTTATTTACATGTGTTTACGTATTCTGAACGTGATAATACAGAAGCAGCAAATTTTCAAGATGTTGTACCAAATAATATAAGAAGCAAACGTAGTAAAATGTTACGTGGATTAAGTGCTAAAATGCGTCGTGCTTTTTATGAAAAACAGATAGAAACTTCTAGATCTGTTTTATTTGAAAGTGAAAATAAAGCAGGTTATATTCATGGTTTTACAGGGAATTATGTAAAAGTGAAAGCACCTTGGAACCCAGAATTAGTAAATACAATACATCAAGTTAAGCTTACAAATATCGATGATGATGGTTTGGTAAGGTTTGAGTTTAAAAATATAATGGCATAAAAAAAACCAAAACATTAGTTTCGGTTTTTGTGTTTGTTATATTTTATGTGCCAATTAAATTCTCAATCCAACTGGTAATAATTTTTTGTATTGTCTATTACGTCTAATAAATTTAGCAATTTCCGGGCTTGTTGGCACGACACTTAAATTGCGTTCTTCAACATTTTCGAATACTAATTTTAAAAAATCGGCAGTAAAATTTTCGTCTGTAATACCTTCAGGTATTATTAATTTTGTTAAGAATATTTTTCGATCTTGTAAAGAATATTCAATTTTAGCAAAATGGTCTTCAGTTTTTATTTCGAATTGACGAAGAAAATCATTGTCAATCAATTCTGCAGCATCAGTCATATATAGTACGTTTAATTTATTGATAAGGGAATCAAATATAATGCCAACTATTTTATAGCTTTACACTTTGTAAAAATACATAAAATTATTCTAAAATAATTCTTTAATTTTGATAAAAGCCTATGAGTCAAGATGTAATACATATTTATTTAATGCCAGGCATGGCAGCGAATCCTTCAATTTTTGATAACATCTCTTTGCCCGAAAATCAATTTCAAATGCATAAGTTACATTGGGAAATTCCTTTAAAAAATGAAACCTTAAGCGATTATGCTTTAAGAATAACAAAAAAAATTAAACATACTAATGTTGTGTTATTAGGCGTTTCTTTTGGTGGAATTCTAGTTCAAGAGATGAGTAAGCATATAAAATTACGTAAATTATTTGTAGTGTCTAGTGTTAAAACAAAGCAGGAGTTACCAAAACGATTTAAAGTTTTAAAAGCAACTAAAGCCTATAAATTATTGCCAACACAATTAGCAAGTAACCTTGATCTTTTGGCTAAATTTTCGTTTGGAGATCTAATAAAAAAACGCATAGATTTATATAAAAAATATCTTTCTGTTAACGATAAATATTATCTAGATTGGTCTATAGAGCAAGTAATTAATTGGGAACAAGATCAAGTTATTCCAGAGGTTATTCATATTCATGGTGAAAAAGATTTAGTTTTTCCGCATCATTGTGTATCAAATTGTATTACTGTAAAAAATGGCACACACATAATGATAATAGATAAATACAAATGGTTTAACAAGAATTTGCCTAAATTAATTTTAGAAGAAAAAGAATAGTTTTTCGGTAAATTATTCTAAATTTATAAAAAACGAAATGATGATGAAAATTGTACAAAAAGGACTAGTAACAATAGGTTTAATATGCTTAGGATTGCTGTTTATTAATGCCTTCCAGAATGCACCAACAGACGAGAACTTAGAAAAGAAAATTATAAATGATTATAATGTTTACGCTTTACAAGTTCCAGATTATTTAGACTTTGCTGGTGAGCGCGTGCCTTTAGATAATCCAGATATTTTAGAACGTATGGATAAAGAGTTGTTGGTTAATACCTATTGGCAATCTAATGGGTTATTAATGTTTAAACGTGCTCAAAAATATTTTCCTATTATAGAACCTATTCTAGCTAAAAATGGTATTCCAGACGATTTTAAATATTTAGCAGTAATAGAAAGCGGACTTACAGATGCTCGCTCTCCAGCTGGAGCAAGTGGTTTTTGGCAAATAATGAAAGCTACTGGAAGAGAAAATGGTTTGGAGGTAAATGATAATGTAGACGAACGTTACAATCTAGAAATGGCTACGCAAGTGGCTTGCGACTATCTAAATAAATCTAAAGCATCTTTAGGTTCTTGGACTAATGCAGCTGCAGGTTACAATGCAGGAAACTATGGAATTTCAAAAAGATTGAAAGCTCAGAAAGTTGATAATTATTACGATTTACTTTTAGGACAAGAAACAGGTCGTTATGTGTTTAGAATAGTTGCTTTAAAAGAAATTTTATCGCACCCTAAAAAATATGGTTTTAATTTTAGAAGTAAAGATTTATATACTGCCATTCCAACCTATAAAGTCTCTATAGATACAGCAGTTACAGACTTTGCCGCATTTGCAAAAAATTATGGTATTAACTATAAAATTTTAAAAATACATAATCCATGGTTAAGAGAAAATAAGCTAAATAACGCTTCCAGAAAACAATATTTTATTAATATTCCAGAGAAAGGTTATTATTCTACAACACCATAAATTTTATAAAATAGTAAGATTTTTTCATTGTTTGTGAAAATTATAAATGAAAACAAAAATGGATTTACAAATAATTTTAATTCTAATAGTTGTAGGACTATTAGCAGGATTATTTAGTGGTATGTTTGGTGTTGGAGGAGGTGTAATTATGGTGCCATTAATGGTGTTTGCTTTAGGTTACACGCAACATCAAGCGCAAGGCACAAGTTTAGCAGTACTAGCTGTTCCAGTAACTTTTTTAGCAGCTTATACTTACCATAAAACAGGAGAGCAACCACTTAATTATAAGTATGCAATAGTTATTGCAGCCTGCTTTGTTTTAGGAGGTTATTTTGGAACTAAAATTGCTATTTCTATAAACGAAACACTTTTAAAGAAGATTTTTAGTATACTTTTAATAGTTGTGGCAGTTAGAATGTTTTTTAGTAAATAGTTTTTATAGAGTAATAAAAAAAGCCCACAAAAGTGAGCTTTATATAGTTTGTTATTTTCTTTCTTTAAAGTTTTATCTCCTAGAAGCTCTACGCTGTGCACGCATACTACCACCTTGCCCAAAATGTTTATTTGGTGCACCTTGAGCACGTTTCATATTAGCTTTCATTTCTTTTATTTGCTCTTTTAGCATCCCTTGTTTATCAAGTTTTTGAGCTTCGTTTATTAAAATACTAGCTTCTTGTTTTTTACGCTTTGAAAAAGCTATTCCTGCTAAATTTAATTTAGCCATTGCCATATCTTGATCCATACTTAAACCTAAACCAACTGCTTTTTTAAAGTACTTTTCAGCGAGATTCATATCGGTTTGAGAAACCATTATACCTTGTAAATAGTTAAAGTAGCCTTGCTGTTTAGTTACTAAAGCTGCTTCAGGGTTTTTTATTTTATTCAACCATTTTTGTGCACCAGGAAAATCTTGCTTTCTTAATTTTAAAAACGCAAGTAAAATAAATTCATTTTTAAAATATAGAAACACAAAAATTAAAGCTAAGAAAATAAGCATAATACCATTTCCAATACCACCTTCTGTAAACTGCCAAACAGCTGTTGCTAAAATTAAACCTGCAATTATTAATTTAAATACTTTATTATACATTATTATATTTTTTTATTGTTTTTTTTAACGCTGACCATGTTTCTCGCGTTATATTTGTGTTTTAAGACTACAAAGAAACTCATTTTTTCTGAAATAGCCACAGTTAAAAATTGTATTTATGCTTCAGTTTTAGACTAAAAACAATTCATAACAAAATATTTTTAAAATAAGGTTTGCGGAATAAAAAAGTCGTTGTATATTTGCGCTCAGTTTTGGGGATTACTCAAAATTAATTAGATAGATTTTACAATTCAGATTTAAAAAAATAAGACAATGCCAAAAAGAACGTTTCAGCCATCAAAAAGAAAGAGAAGAAATAAACATGGTTTTAGAGAAAGAATGGCTTCTGCTAATGGTAGAAAGGTATTAGCTCGTAGAAGAGCAAAAGGAAGAAAGAAAATATCTGTTTCATCTGAAACTAGACACAAAAAATAATGATTAACAATTGTTAATATATTAAAGGCGTTACTTAGGTGTAACGCCTTTTTTTATGTCTAAGATTTACTATTTTTGTATCACGAAATAAATAATTACAATGCCAAAAAAACCAAAACTAAAATCAATACTAATTATAGGCTCAGGTCCTATAGTAATTGGTCAAGCCTGTGAGTTTGATTACTCTGGAACACAAGCTTTAAGGTCTTTAAGAGAAGACGGAATTGAAACTATTTTAATCAATTCTAATCCAGCAACTATCATGACAGATCCTTCAATGGCTGACCATGTTTATTTGTTGCCTTTAAATACAAAATCGATAGTTAAAATCCTAAAAGACCATCCACACATAGATGCTGTTTTACCAACAATGGGTGGACAAACGGCGTTAAATCTATGTATAGAAGCAGATGAAAAAGGAATTTGGAAAGATTTTGATGTAGAAATTATAGGTGTTAATATAGACGCTATTAATATTACAGAAGATAGAGAAAAATTTAGAGAGCTAATGCTTAAAATTGGAGTGGCTATGGCACCTCAAGCTACAGCAACATCTTATTTGAAAGGAAAAGAAATTGCTCAAGAATTTGGATTTCCTTTAATAATTAGAGCCTCATTTACTTTAGGAGGAGCAGGAGCATCTTTTGTTTACAAAGAAGAAGATTTCGACGAGTTATTAACACGTGGTTTGGAGATTTCTCCAATTCACGAGGTCATGATTGATAAGGCCTTAATAGGCTGGAAAGAATATGAGTTAGAGCTACTTAGAGATGCTAATGATAATGTTGTTATTATTTGTGCTATCGAAAACATGGATCCAATTGGTATTCATACAGGAGATTCTATAACGGTTGCACCAGCAATGACGCTAAGCGATAAAACGTATCAAAAAATGCGTGATATGGCAATCCATATGATGCGAAATATTGGTGATTTTGCAGGTGGTTGCAATGTGCAGTTTGCAGTAAGTCCTGATGAAAATGAAGATATAATTGCTATCGAAATTAATCCTCGTGTATCGCGTTCTTCAGCATTGGCAAGTAAAGCAACGGGTTATCCTATTGCTAAAATAGCAGCAAAGTTAGCATTGGGTTATCACTTAGACGAATTACAAAACCAAATTACAAAATCGACTTCGGCATTATTCGAACCTACTTTAGATTATGTGATTGTTAAAATACCACGATGGAATTTTGATAAGTTTGAAGGTTCAGATAGAACTTTAGGACTTCAAATGAAATCTGTTGGAGAAGTAATGGGAATTGGTAGAAGTTTCCAAGAAGCACTTCATAAGGCAACACAATCTCTCGAGATTAAGCGTAATGGACTAGGAGCTGATGGTAAAGGCTATAAAGATTACGATCAAATTATAGAGAAACTTACCAACGCAAGTTGGGATCGTGTGTTTGCAATTTATGATGCTATTCAAATGGGAATTCCATTAAGTCGCATATACGAGATCACTAAAATAGACATGTGGTTTTTAAAGCAATATGAAGAATTGTATTTCTTAGAAAAAGAGATTTCAACTTTTACAATAGATACAATAGAAAAAGATTTATTACTTGAAGCGAAGCAGAAAGGTTATGGAGACAGACAAATAGCACACATGCTAAAATGTCTAGAAAGCGAAGTATATAATAAAAGAGAAGAACTTCGTATTAATAGAGTCTATAAGTTAGTAGATACTTGTGCTGCCGAATTTGAAGCAAAAACACCTTACTATTATTCTACTTTCGAAAGTGATGTAGAAACAGCAGATGGTATCCGTTTTGCTGATAATGAAAGTATTGTTTCAGACAAGAAAAAAGTTATTGTTTTAGGATCTGGACCAAATAGAATAGGACAAGGTATTGAGTTCGATTACTGTTGTGTTCATGGAATTTTAGCAGCCGCAGAATGTGGTTACGAAACAATTATGATTAACTGTAATCCTGAAACAGTTTCTACCGATTTTGATACAGCAGATAAATTGTATTTCGAACCTGTATTTTGGGAACATATCTACGACATTATTAAGCATGAAAAACCAGAAGGTGTCATTGTACAACTTGGTGGACAAACAGCTTTAAAACTTGCTGAAAAATTAACTAAATATGGTGTTAAAATATTAGGGACAAGTTACCAAGCCTTAGATTTAGCAGAAGATAGAGGACATTTTTCTTCATTATTAAAAGAACTAAAAATTCCTTATCCAGAATTTGATATAGCAACAACAGCAGACGAAGCTTCTGCAATTGCAGATGTTTTAGATTTTCCAATTTTAGTAAGACCATCTTATGTGCTTGGAGGTCAAGGCATGAAAATTGTAATTAATAAACAAGAATTAGAAGAGCACGTTGTTAGCTTATTAAGTCGTATGCCAGGAAACCAATTGTTACTTGATCATTATTTAGATGGAGCAATAGAAGCAGAGGCAGATGCTATTTGCGATGGTGAAAATGTTTACATCATAGGTGTTATGGAGCATATTGAACCTTGTGGTATTCACTCTGGAGATAGTAATTCTTTATTACCTCCTTTTAATCTAGGACCTCTTGTAATGCAACAAATTATAGATCATACTAATAAGATTGCTTTAGCGCTTAATACTGTAGGCTTAATAAACATACAGTTTGCCGTAAAAGACGACATGGTATACATTATTGAAGCCAATCCTAGAGCTTCAAGAACGGTTCCATTTATAGCAAAAGCTTATGGTGAGCCTTATGTAAATTATGCGACTAAAGTAATGTTAGGAGAGAAAAAGGTGACAGATTTCGATTTTAATCCACAACTAAATGGTTATGCTATTAAGCAACCAGTATTCTCTTTTGATAAGTTTCATAATGTAAATAAGAAATTAGGACCAGAAATGAAAAGTACTGGAGAAAGTATCTTATTTATTGATGATTTAAAAGATGATGAATTTTACAGTTTATACTCTCGTAGGAAGATGTATTTAAGTAAGTAAATACACTAAAAGAGTTCTAAACACATTTGAAAATAAACACACCTAATCATGTTTTTTTTTTAATATCAATAATATTCATGTATTTTAATAGAAAAAGAACTAATTTAGCAAGCGTAAAAAATAAATTTAATGCTACGTTTACAGAAATTGAAATCTAATTCGAAGATGGGTGTAAAAAAAAGGATGTTGATCACTCTTACTTTACTTGCAAGTATGAGTGTTTTCTCACAAAAAGAAATTTTTGAAGTATGTAGAACAGGCAGTTTGGAAGATATTGCAAAGTTGTATGAGGAAGATAATACTGTAATTAACAAAATCAATGAGAATGGTTATTCTACATTAACATTGGCATCTTACAGTGAAAACATTGAAGTTGTCTCTTTTTTGGTAAATAAAGTAAAAGATATAAATGGCAATAGCGATTATGGAACACCTTTAATGGCTGCTACTTATAAAGGAAATGTTGAAATAGTAGAATTGTTGTTAAATAATAATGCTATTACTGATTTGCAAGATCAAAAAGGAGAAACGGCAGCTCATTTAGCAGTAATGTTTAAAAAAATAGAAATTTTAAAGCTTTTAGTTGAAGCTAAAGCTGATTTTGAAATAAAAAACAACAATGAAAAGTCACCAATAGATTATGCAAAACTGTATAATGATAATAAAATTAATGAATTACTTAAATTATAGTCTATGAAAAAAATTACAATTTTTACTTTTTTAATAGCGACAAGTTTGTCGTTTTCTCAGGTAATCTCGTCTGGAGAAATAATACTTGAAGCTGGACGTTCCGTCCAATTTGATGTAAACACTACCACAAACATTGTTACTATGACAATGAAGTTTCCGGAAAACACTTGGTTAGGTGTTGGTATTAGTCCAGATATAGCTTTAGGTCAAGATATGGGAGACCAAGATGACGATGCTATTATAGGTTTAGCTACTGGTATTGAAGATAGAAATATGAATGCAGGAACAGGATTACCACCTGTTGATACAAACGATTGGTCTGTGACTAGTAATACTGTTGCTGCTGGAGAACGTACAATTATAGGAATAAGAGCAAGAGACACTGGTAGCTTTGAAGATTTTGTTTTCCCTAATACAGAAGTTAGTTTTCCTATGATATATGCTAAAGGAGGAGCTACTTTTGGATATCATGGATTTGGAAATTATGGTATGGCTATGGCTACCTTAGCAACTTTAAGTACTCCAGAGTTTGAAGCAATTTCAAAATTATCAATCTTTCCTAATCCAAGTAGTAATGTTATGAATATAACTATTCCTACACTAATCGACGAAGGTTTAAAAATGGAAGTATTTGATGTTTTAGGAAAGAGAATACACACACAACAGTTAACCGATTTATCTTCTAAAGTTAATATCTCAGAATGGAATAGTGGATTGTATTTAGTAAGATTATCGTCTTCAAACCAAGATATTTCACTAACTAAACGTTTTGTTAAGTTGTAGTAACAATTTAACTTGTGACGTCCTGAAATAGCGTTACAAAATTAATAAATTAAAGGTAGTGATTTTATATCACTACCTTTTTTGCTTTTATATTGTTTTCTTTTGATTGTCTTTTGTTTATGCATTTGATTTGGAGTCAGCATATAATTAGATAAATGTGGTCTAAAGTTATTATAAATTTCTACAGCATTTTGAACCAGTTTTGTTTTAATTTTTAGATTAGTATCATACTTATCAATATCAAATTCTTGTTTTAAAATGCCATTAATCCTTTCTGCAATTGCATTTTCATAAGGATCGTATTGTTCTGTCATACTTGGCTGAATATGATTTTTATCTAATAACTTTTGATAGTCATTAGAACAATATTGTAATCCTCTATCGGAATGATGAATGATGAGTTCTTTTTTGTAAACTCTGTTTTTTAGCGCCATTTCTAAAGCAGATAAATAGCCCTTTACATTTAAACTATCACTCACATTATAGCCTACAATTTTCTTAGAATATGCATCTGTTATCAACGCTAAATAGCTTGGGTTTTTCCTGTTTCCAATATAGGTGATATCACTTACCCAAACCTGTTCAGGTCTTGTAAAGTCTATATCTTTAATTTGGTTTTTATGCTTTCTAAAACGATGATGAGAGTTTGTGGTGATATGATATTTCTTTTTAGTCTTAATTAGCATTTGATTGGCTTTAAGTAATTTATCTCTACCAACATTCAATTCTCTTAACTCATCTTCTAGTAGATAATACAATTTTCTAGTGCCAATCTTAGGCATTAAAAGACGTTTTGATTTGACTAATGCTATAACTTGAAAACTCAATTTTAGTTTTTCTTTTGTCAATTTAATATCACGATAATAGACCTGTCTATCAAGCCCAAGTAATTCACAGGTAGCTGTTAAGCTTTGTTTGTGCTCATTGGAGAAGTGTTTAATTACTTAGGTTCTTACTTTTTTCTAATAGGAATATTAAATTCTTTTTCAGCAATATCAATCATCATATCAAAGAGAATGACTTTTTTATCTGCTCTCTCTGCTAAATATTCTGCTCTATTTTTTGTTTTTCAAGTAATTTAACCTGTTGTTCTAACTCTAAAATACGTTGTTCAGGTGTTTTTGAAATATCTTGCTTAATTGTATATTGATAATCAAAGTTACCATATTTTTTCAACCAATTTACAACAGTCTTTCGGCATTGAATACTATAGTGTTTTGTAGCAGCTGTAGTAGATATTCGACCTTGCTCAATATCTTTTACTAATTGTAATTTAAAACTTAAACTGTAATCTTTCTGTGTTCGCTTTTTGTAATTTGAATCTTGTATTTCCATAAATAAATAATGTTAGCTGTAACACTATTTCAGGACGAGACAACTTATAAAGTAAAAGTCTTCACTATTATTTATAGTGAAGACTTTTTTTATGAGACAGATAATCTTATTTATAACAATAAAAGACTAATTTATTTTACTTTTTTGAAAGCATAAAACTATAAGTAACCGCTATTTCTTTCGAAAGCTTTTTACGCACTGCTTTTGGAATTTTTATATCAAAATCAGCAACATTCATCTTTAAATCTCCTGATATTGAAATGGTATTATCGTTAGGCATCAATATATTTAATGTTTTGTTTTCTAGTACTTTAGTTTTTCCGTGAAAAGTTAAAGAGCCATTAAAAGTAACAGTAGTTGAGTTGTTACTTAATTGTTTTAAATCAAAATTAGAAATAGTACCTTTAAAGGTAGCTTTAGGATAATCGTCGGATTCAGCATAGTTTTCATTAAAATGTTCTTCCATTAGTGCATTTTTAAATCGAAAACCTTTAACTAATACTAAAGCTGCAAACTCACCATTTTCAGTGTTTAATATGGCAGTTGTATTTTTGTTATTAGCCTTGACCTCTTCAAATGCTAGTAAAGAAGATTCAAAAGTTACTACACCCGTTTTTGTAATGTATTTATCTTGAGCAAAACATATGGATGTAAAAAGTAAAATAAATGCTAGTGTTATGTATTTCATGTGTTTGTTTTTATATTTTTAAACATGTTCGTTTCTTAGTTAAATGTTTCTTGATATAAAACAAATAGCATGCCATAATTTATTTTAATTTTCTAAAAAACCATCTACCTGCCACTGTATAACCAAATCTATAAGGTCTTGTGGTAATTTAGGACCTCCAATTGGCATTGCTCCAGATTCACCTGTTTCTCTTGAAATTCGACCTATTAAATTACTATTATTAACAGAGTTTACAACAGCATTATAAGTTGTTAAAGAATTTGGAGCACCATTAACAGGAGGATCGTTATGGCAAAAAGTACAATTATTTACCATTATGGGTTGTATATGTTGCGTGTAATTTATACTTTCTTCTGGTTCTAGTATTATAGGTTCTAACAAATCTTCTTCGGTAACGTTTGAACAAGATGTTAATATTAATAAAATAATAAAGGGTATATAGTTGTTTTTCATAGCTTATAATTTAAAATACTCGGCTTAAGTTAAATCCAAAAAAAATATCACCATCACTCCAATCTCCTGTTGCTTGACCTAAAAAACCATTGGTGTTCATGGCTTGAGAGTTAGAGAAATGCATTTGAAACACGTGTCCTCCAGTTTCTAAATCGACACCAATAGATAATGGGTTTTTAAAAGGAGACGTACTAGAACGGTTTAAATGCCATCCATAGTCTGCATTTAGAGACCAGCGTTTAGCTAATTTATATCGACCACCAAAGCCTAAAGCAAATTGCGAATTATCCTGATTATTATCGACTACAAAGTTGTCGTGAAAAAAAGTAGGAGCTAGTTCTAAAGATAAATCTTTATTAATTTTTCGAGCTATTAAAAACTGTGCAGTATAACCTAATCTATTTTTAAACTCTAGTTTTGGTAAGTTAGCTTTCTCTAAAGCAGTATTTACTGTAATTGAGTTGTAGCCAACTAAAGTTAATAATGAGCCATTTTCTTTTTGTTTTATTAATCTATATTTTATTGAAGATTCGTATATTTTTAGAAACGAACTTCTAGAAACACTTATATTAATGTTCTCTGTTAAACCATAAATAAAATTTAGTCTTGTCACAGCGTCATCTAAACCAAAGAAGCTATCAATTCCATTTTCAATACTCCCAAATCTATGCGAGACAACAAAAGTTAACTCATTTTTAGCAGTTAGTTTTGTGGATTCAAAATTCACAATTTTAAGCCCTTTAAAAGTTGCAGTTGCGAAGTTGTCTTCTGGAGAAACTTGATCTATTTCATTTAATAAATTGTCTTGAGAAAAGAGAAGTACAGGAAATAAAAAGAGTGATAAAAAGAGTTTTTTCATTATTTAGTTAATTTATTAGTGTGCATTGGTCCAATTTAACTTGTTCCAATAAATCATCGTAACCTATACAACGACCTTTTATAGTTATTTGTTTATTTAATTGTAATAAACCTGTTGACATTGACTGCGAAAAACTACAGAAAATTAAGTCGTTTAAAGTAAGGTCTGTTGTATTGATTTCTGAAACTTCACCTTTAATTACTATGGTTTTATTCAAGTACTTGGTTTCAGAATCTTGTATGTTGTTTTTAAATTCATCAGACAGTGATTTTGAATCAGTCGTAAAAACTGCAGACTCATTACTTATATTTCTGTGATCTTGATATATGTAATTATAGGCAAAAAAAGATGCTATTATAATAGCAACAAATATAAGTTGTAGTTTCTTTTTCATAGTATTATTTCTCATTAACGAAGTTACGGTTTTTTAAGGTAATTGTTTATGCTTATTTGTGAAATTAATAATTTTCAGGTAATTCAATTTTAACCTTATAATTTTTTAATTGTTCAAGATAATCTTGATGAGAAAAATCTTGATGATCAAATTCTGCTTGCCTTAATTTTTTTGTTTCTATACGTTTTAGAGCTTTTAAATAACGCTTTACTTCGGTTTTATCATTTAAAATTAAGCCAGGGACTTCTTGAGAAGCACCTTTGTCATCTTTTGCAACCATTGTAAAATATGATGAATTACAATGTTTTATTTTTCCTGTTTGAATGTGCTCTGCTTCAACACGTATGCCAACAACCATAGAAGTTCTTCCAACAAAGTTAACCGAAGCTTTCATGGTAACCAATTCACCAACGTCAATAGGATTTAAAAAATCTACAGTATCTACAGATGCAGTTACGCAATACATTTTAGAATGTTTACTAGCACACGCAAATGCAATTTGGTCCATTAAACTTAGGATATAGCCACCATGTATTTTTCCACTAAAATTAGAGTGAGACGGTAGCATCAGCTCTGATATACTAATGCGTGATGCATCTACTTTTTTGAAAGTTTTCATAGTTAATAATTAGATTTTCGGTCTTTATCTTCTTCTACGTTGGTTATAAAATATTTGGTATCACCTAGCCAGAAGAAAGACGCATAGCGCTCAAAATAGTGTAGCTTAACAAATCGTCCTTGTAGTCGGTTTAAATCTTTTATGACTTGGTTTTCATTACCTTGAACAGAGAATTTAAAAATCTGCGCTTCAGATACACCTTGACTTATTTCGCCTTCCCAAGTTTTAAACACAACACCTTTGTTACTAAATTTAACCAACTCGCCAGCTCTAACTCCTTCACTATAAGTTACAAAATAGATGAAACAGAAATAAGCAGCAACTATAAGAAAAATTGCAATTAAAGATTTTATTAGAAATTTTATCATGATGTTTTATATTTACTCTTCAGATTCTGCTCTTTTAATAAAAGCTTCTGGTAATGCCTTTTTTGCTTTAGCACCTAATTTTTTAATTTTCTCAACACTTGTTACAAGGTTTCCTTTACCTTCAACTAGTTTGTTCATTGCAGCAGAATAATCTGTTTTAGCTGCATCAATTTTCTTTCCAACACCTGTTAGGTCTGTTACTAAACCGTGAAATTTATCGTACAAAGCACCTGCTTGACGTGCAATTTCAATGGCGTTTTGTTGCTGTTTTTCGTTATTCCACATACTATCAACTGTGCGTAAAGTAGCTAATAGAGTAGAAGGTGTAACAATAACAATATTTTTTTCGAAAGCTTTATTGTATAATGAGTTGTCTGCATTAATGGCTACTGCAAAAGCAGGTTCAATAGGCACAAATAATAATACAAAATCTGGACTTTCTATATCGTATAAATCTTCATATTTCTTTTCAGAGAGTTGATCTACATGTCTTCTAATAGAATTTATGTGTGCTTTTAAGTAAGCTTCTCGCTCTTCATCTTCTGCATTAACGTAACGTTCGTAATCGGTTAAAGACACTTTACTATCAATAATCATTTTTTTGTTGTCTGGTAAGTGCAACACAATATCTGGTAGTACTCTTGTGCCATCCTCTCTAGTAAAATTTTGTTGTACAAAATACTCTCTGTCTTTTTCTAAACCAGATTTTTCAAGCACACGTTCAAGAACAAGTTCGCCCCAATTTCCTTGCATTTTACTATCGCCTTTTAAAGCTTTGGTAAGGTTTGTTGCTTCTTTAGTCATTTGTTGGTTTAAGTCTTTTAAACCTAATAACTGCTCTTTTAAGGCAGAGTGCATACTTATACTTTCCTTTTGGGTATCATCTACTTTTTTCTCGAAAAGCTGAATTTTCTCTTGTAAAGGATTTAATATATTCTTTATATTTTCTTTATTCTGAAGTGTGAATTTTTCAGATTTGGCGTCTAGAATTTTGTTAGCCAGATTCTCGAAATCTGTACGTAATCTTTTTTGTTGTTCTTCTAACTCTTCATCTCTTTTTAAATTAAGTTGTTGCAGGTTTTCGTATTCTGAATTTTTACGTGTTAATTCAGTATTTAAAAAGTCTTTTTCACGACGAATGCCTTCACGTTCAACTTCAATTTTAGAAACGGTTTCTTTTAATTCTGTTAACTTATTGTCGAAAGCTTGATTTTGCTTTTGGTTCTCCGTTTCAGAGAATTGTTTAAAGTCGTTAAGCTGCTGTTGTAAGTTAGTGTTACGTTCCTCTAAAGTACTTTTTTCGCTTTTACTTTTAAGTTTTGTAAAAAGCATGCCTAAATAAGCACCTATTAAGGCTGAAATTAGAATAGCTATGATGAGGATGAGGTTGTCGTTCATTAAAAAAAAAAGAGTTTTATCAAAGATAATTAATTTGTCATTCTGAACGCAGTGAAGAATCTATTAATAATTAGATGTTTTAGTTAGATGAATATAAAACTATTTAATCACCCTAAAACTTCCAATTTTCTCATCAAAAATAATCATATTTTTTGGAAACAAATTATTAAAAGCACCTTGTTCTATTAAATTACAAGGCGAATCATTTACTATTCCATCCTTAGACATTACAATCATGCTATCACACAATTGGATTGCCAAATCAATTTCGTGAGATGAAAATAAGATAGTCTTACCAGTTTCTTTAGTTAGTTTTTGAAGCAATTTTAAGATATACGCTTTATGATACATATCTAAGTGAGTAGTAGGTTCATCTAGAATTATTAAGTCTGTATCTTGCGCTAATGCACGTGTAATCATTACTTTTTGAAGCTGTCCATCACTAAGTTCAAAACATTTTTTATGTTTTAAATCAGTAATATTTGTTTGTGTAATGGCTTTGTTTATTACTGTAATGTCAGTTTCAGATAAACTACCTACCCAATTGGTGTATGGCTGTCTACCTAATGCAATAAGTTCGAAAACCGATAAGTTTTTAGATGTGATTTGTTCGGTTAAAACCAAACTCATAGCTTGTGCTAACTCTAAATTTTTATAACTTTCTAGAGGTTTATTATTTAAGTAAAGAGCTCCAGATAATTTGGGTTGTACTTGTGTTAAGGTTCTTAATAATGTAGATTTTCCAATACCATTTGCACCAATCAAACCAATTAATTGTCCTTCTTTTAATTCTAAATTAATATTTGACGCAACAATAGTTTCAGTCTTTTTAGACTTGTAGCCAATGGAAAGGTTTTTGGTTTCTAGGATTGTATGTTTGATATTGTTTTCCATCTAAAAAACCATTTTACGTTTTCTTACCAACAACCAAACCACAACTGGAGCACCAATTAAACTAGTAATAGCGTTAATAGGCAATGTGTAATCTGTATTTGGTAATTGTGCAATACTATCGCAAACAAGCATTACAATAGCACCAAATAAGAACACAGCAGGAATTAATATTTTATGATTTGAAGTATTAAAAATTTGTCGTATCATGTGTGGAATAGCTAGACCTATAAAAGCTATTGGTCCAGCAAAAGCAGTTATGGTTCCTGCTAATAAACTTGTTGCTATGATGATTGCTATTCGGCTTTGTTTCAGGTTTAAACCCAAACTTTTTGCATAATTCTCACCTAATAAGAGTGTGTTTAATGCTTTTATAGAACCAATACTAAAGACAATTCCAATGGTATATATAATTGCGAATATTTTAACCTCTTCCCATTGTAAATCGCCTAAACTACCAAAGCCCCAAAAAATGTATTGTTGTAACTCTTCAGCAGAACTAAAATAGGATAGTACACTTACAACTGCTGCTGTAATACTACCAAACATAAGACCAATAATAAGTATAGCCATTGTATCTCTAACTCTTGAGGATACAATTAAAACGGTTAGTAATACTAGAAAACTACCTAAACTAGCTGCAATAACTAAGCTCCATTTAGATATTAAAAGAGTTGCGAAAAAACCGCCAAATACAGATGATCCCATAATTAGTAAAGCAACACCTAAACTAGCTCCAGAAGTAATACCTAAAACAAAAGGGCCTGCTAATGGATTACGAAATAAGGTTTGCATTAACAATCCCGAAATACCTAAACCAGAGCCAACCAAGATTGCAGTAATAGCTTTTGGTAATCTGTAATTTTGAATAATGTACTCTTGACTAGTATAGTTGTCTGAATTTGCGGAAAAACTACTAAATATTGATTTAAATGGTATTGAGATAGATCCCAAACTTATATTTGCGAAAAAGCAAAATAGTAGAATGACTATTAGAATAGAAAATGTATATGTGTACTTGTTTTTCAATAATTTAATATTTTATCATTCAGAGCGAAGCAAAGAATCTCTTAGGATAAAACAAAGCTAAAAAAAAGATTCTTCGCTTCGCTCTGAATGACGTTGATACTATTTTAGTTTTCTAAAAAAATAAGGTTCATAATCTGGTAATAACTCTGGATGGCAAATTTTTATAATGTCTTTTAAGACTAAATCTGGTCTTGCAGTACCCAATTCGTAATACAAAACACCTCCAGTTTTTCCTGTGGTATTAGAAAACGTATAAATGTTATCATTTTTAAAAGCATCAAATTTTGCATAATGATTACTTGCTTTTACTAATGCGTCTTTACTAGAATAATAGGATGGACTTAACCACAAGTTTGCCGATTTTGCTTTACTAAAAACCACTTCAAAGTTAAGCGCAATACTACCTTTGTCTGTTGTATCGCTCCATAAATAGTTAGTATTTGCATCTTTTAGAAACTGTGCTTCTGTACTTGTGCCATTTGGTAAATACCAAATGTCTTTATACATGGCTCCACATAAAATAGTTGGTTTAGTTTTAGCGTTAAATGCAAGTTTTTTTGCTTCGTTATAATCGGTCTCTATTTGCCTAAAAATAGAATCTGCGTCTTTTTCTTTATTGTAAAGTGCTCCAAAAAACTTAATCCATTCTGCTTTTGCAAGTGGTGATTTTTCAACCCAATCGCCATTATAAATAACAGGAATATTTGCTTTTTTAATGGTTTCAAGAGATTTGCTTTTACCATCGACACCAAAAGCGATAACAACATTAGGATTAATATCTAGTAAAACTTCGGTGTTTATACCTTCATTTTTCCCTAATTCTCTAACTTGTTTATTATCAATTCTTGCTCTAGTTTTCTCTGAAGAAATATAATCTGTTCCAGGAAAACCAACTAAGGTGTTTTCAGCATTTAATAACTCTAAGGCAGGAATATGAGTTGTAGATGTTACTACAATTTTTTTAATAGGAGTGATTATAATACCATCATATTGATCTCTCATAAAAGTAGTTTTAGAAGCTTCTTCTTTAGAAATTAAAACATACTTAAAAGTTTGATTACTTTCTGGCCAAGGACTTTTTATTTCTAGAATATTATGATTGTTGTTTTTTGTAATTGAAAATCCTTCAGCGTATGCTACAGTCGTGTTACTTTTTGTTTCTAAAGGCGACAATTTTATTTCAATCTCTTTATCTTCTTTACAAGAGGAAAAGACTAAGAGTATTAAAATTAAAAAGGTATTTCTAAAAATTATTAATTTCATTCTTCAAAAGTAATATTATTTAATGTTTTGCATGTAACATTAAACAAAAAGGTTATTTTTGCATCGAATTTTGGTTTAGTTTCACAATTAAGTGAGACCGATTAAAAGGGAATCAAGTGTAAATCTTGAGCTGTTCCCGCAACTGTAATTTTATGCTCAACTTGGTTGAGTACCTTTTTAAAAGGATGTTATTGTCTTAAACCACTGGAAATATTTTCTGGGAAGGAAAAATAATAATTAAAAAAGTCAGGAGACCTGCCATTTTCAACATCAAAAAAATCTTCGGGAGAAAGGTTTTAAGATTATGAAAAAAAGTATTCTATTTTTAATTTTTGTTAGTGTTGGTTTTTGCAGTATTGCTCAAACTAAGCTAGATTCTATTCAAGAATTAGATGAAGTGATGTTGAGTGATTCTAAACTTAAAAATTTCTCGTCTGGTTATAAAATAACAAAGTTAACCGATTCTATACTTACTAATAATGCAAGTAATCTTACTGGATTATTAGCCTTTAATTCTAATATTTATTTTAAAGAAAATGGATTTGGAATGGTTTCTTCTCCATCTTTTCGTGGTACTAATGCATCACAAACGGCTGTTATATGGAATGGCATAAATATTAATTCGCAACTTAATGGTCAAACCGATTTTAATACCATTAACACCACAAACTTTAATTCTGTAGACATTAGAAGTGGTGGTGGAAGTGTACAATATGGTAGCGGAAGTATTGGAGGAACCATTCATTTAAATAATAAATTAAAGTTTAATTCTCATTTTAATAGTAGTGTAAGAGTCTCTTATGGAAGTTTTGATACGCAACAATATACTGTGTTAACAGATTTTGGAGGTGATAAATTCTCAGGAAATATAGGATTGAGTTATGTAGATTCTGAGAATGATTATGAGTTTTTAGGTACAGATAAAGTGAACACCAATGGTGAATTTAATAACCAAAACATTAATGTTAATTTGGGTTATTTTATTAGTGATAAAGATGTTATAAAATTATACCATCAAACTTTTATAGGTAGAAGAAACCTATCTAGCACGCTTGTTGCAACATCAATAAGCAGAATTGATGACCAGAATTTTCGTAGTATGTTAGAGTGGACTCGCGTTGGAAGCAAAATACAATCTACTTTTAAAGCAGCACATTTACAAGAGCATTTTAAATTTTTTGAAAATAAGGATAAAGCTAATTTTTCCTTCGGAAAAGTAAAAACGTTAGTATTAAAACACAATCTTAATATTGATTT
>NZ_JALZVX010000152.1 GCF_023299985.1 Lacinutrix sp.
TTGTTTTTATTAAGTTATTATCTAAAAAATTAGATCTTAATTTGTCTCTCAATTTGTTGATCTAGAGAGATAAAGGTTTCGGTTCTAGAAACGCCTTCAATAGACTGTATGTCGTTATTTAATAAGTGCATTAAGTGTTCGTTATCTTTACAGAGTATCTTAATTAAGATGCTCCAGTTTCCTGTAGTGTAATGGCATTCTATAACTTCAGGTATTTTTTTAAGTAATTTTACAGCCTCAGGATTACTCATTGCTTTGTCTAGGTATATACCAATAAAAGCCATGGTTGAGTAACCCAATACTTTAGGATTAATAACAACTTTTGAACCAGAGATTAAGCCAGATTTTTCTAATTTACGTAAACGTTGGTGTATGGCAGCTCCAGAAATACCAACCTGTCTTGCAATTTCTAAAACCGATGTTCTAGCATCTGCCATTAATGCACGCAGTATCTTTTTATCGATACCATCTATAATAATGTTGTTGTTTTGTGTTTTCAAGGCAATTAAAGCTTCATATTAAAACCTAAATATAAATAAACTATCTTAATATGAAACTTTAAAATTGAATATTAAACATGTAAAGGATTGTAACCTAAGTAAGGCACTTCCTTTTCTTTAAATACAACACCATAATCTTCAAGCTCTTTTAAAATTGGTTCGTAAACCTCTTTGTTTATTGGTCTTAAAACACCTGGAGTGGTAATTTTTTTATTTAAAATTGCCATGGCTGCAATCGCGACCGGTAAACCTACTGTTTTTGCCATGGCAGTATAGGTTTGGTCTTCTCCAAGAGTAACCATTGTGGCATCTATTTGATGTTTTTCGCCATTTAATTCGTATCCAAATTTATGGTACATAACAATCATATCCTTGTCTGTAGGATCAAGAGTCCAGCTATCCATTAATATTTTTTGTAAAATTTGTGCTGGAGTAGCTTTATCTAGAACAACCATTTTTGTTGGACTAAAAATGTCTAACTCTTCAAACTTATCCCAAATAATATCGTCTTGATCTATTTTTAGTGCGTGTCTAAATTTTATTTCTACAGAATCTGTTGGGCTGTATGGTAAAAATGAATTTACAAAATCGCGATACGTCATATTCTTACTGTCGTCTATAGTGTAGCTATCGTCCGTCATGCCTAATGCTGCAAAAACATTCCAAGCACGACTGAAACCTACTTTTCTTATTGTACCACGATATAGCGTTTTAACATCGTCTAGTCCATAAATGTCTTGATATTTTAATGAGTCTCTATTGGCATAAGCTTCAAAACGCCCAAAACCTTCAACTTCTAAAAATTCTGTTCTACGAAACAATCTATTATAAGGTATGTATTTGTATGTGCCTTCTTGTAAAAATTTAGCTGCACTACCTTGTCCAGCGAGCACTACATTTCTTGGATTCCATGTAAATTTATAGTTCCATAAATTATTATCGCTTTCTGGTGCTACTAAACCTCCTGTAAAAGACTCGAATAAAATAAGTTTTCCACCTTTAGCCTCAATGCGGTCTATTACTTGCATGGCACTCATATGGTCTATTCCTGGATCTACACCTATTTCATTCATAAATACCAAGCCTTTGTTTTTAGCTTGCGTATTTAGAGCTTGCATTTCGTCACTTACATAAGAAGCTGTTACCATATTTTTATTATGAGTAATACAGTCTTTAGCAACTTCAATATGAAAACGAGCTGGTAACATAGAAATTACAATATCTGCAGCTTTTACAGCTTCTTCTCTAGATTTTTCATTAAAAACATCTAAAGTAATTGCAGTTGCGTTTTTATGCTTATTTGTAAGTTTCGAAGCGCTACTAATATTTAAATCACCAACAGTAATATGAAGATTTTTAGTTTCAGATTTGTCTAATAAGTATTTTATTAAATATGAAGCAGATTTTCCAGAACCAATAACTAAAATATTTCTCATAGTGACATTATATATTTAAACAGGTATTACCTAATTTTGTTTCTACGAAAGTACAAAATGCTAACGTTATTAAAACTCAAACAATAAATATATATGAATAAAAAAATATTAATATTAGGTTCGGTTTTTGGTTTGTTAGCAGTTATAATTGGTGCTTTTGCAGCTCATGGCTTAAGACCTAAAATTTCGCCTACATCATTACAATCTTTTGAAACAGGTGTGCGTTATCAAATGTATCATGCATTATTACTTCTTTTTATTGGAAATTTAGATATTATTTCGTCTACAACTAAAAAAGCTATGTTTTTTCTAGTATTCTTTGGAATATTATTATTTTCTGGGTCTATTTATGCTTTAGCAACTAATAGTCTTACTGCTTTCGACTTTGGTGTTATAGGCTTTATAACGCCTTTAGGAGGCTTATTGCTTATTGCAGCATGGACTATATTGTTAATAAATTTTATAAAAAGCACTAAGAATTAACGATAATATATAATAATATCTTATTATAAATTGTAGTTTTGTATTCTAAAACAACATAGAATTATGGTAAACCATACACAATCTACGAAAACGATTTCGTTAGAACAATACGGTATCAAGAACGCTAATGTTCGTTACCAATTATCTCCTAAAGAATTACAAGAAACAACAATCGATAAAGGACAAGGCGTGAAGTCGTCTTCTGGTGCTCTAGCTGTTAATACAGGTGAGTTTACAGGTCGTTCTCCAATGGATCGTTTTATTGTAAAAGACGATATAACTAAAGATCGCGTTTGGTGGGGAAATATAAATATTCCTTTTGATGCTGATAAATTTGATAAACTATACCATAAAGTTGTAGATTATTTATCTGAAAAAGAAGTGTTTGTAAGAGACAGTTTTGCTTGTGCAGACGAAGATTATAAGCTAAATATTCGTGTTATTAACGAGTATCCATGGAGTAACATGTTTGCTTATAATATGTTTTTACGTCCAACCGAAGCTGATTTAAAAGAATTCTCTCCAGAATGGACTATTGTTAATGCACCGGGTTTTATGGCAGATGCCAAAGTGGATGGTACAAGACAACACAATTTTGCAATTTTAAATTTTGAAAAAAAGATTGCATTAATTGGTGGAACCGGTTACACTGGAGAAATTAAAAAAGGAATTTTTTCTGCTTTAAACTTCATTTTACCAATATTTAAAAACACGTTGCCAATGCATTGTAGTGCAAATGTTGGTAAAGACGAAGACACTGCAATTTTCTTTGGTTTATCAGGAACAGGAAAAACAACTTTGTCTACAGATCCAGACAGAAGTTTAATAGGTGACGATGAGCATGGTTGGACTGCAGAAAACACTGTTTTTAATTTTGAAGGTGGTTGTTATGCTAAAGTAATTAACCTCTCTCAAGAACAAGAGCCAGAAATATACGATGCTATAAAGGAAGGTGCTATTCTTGAAAATGTAAAAATGAATGATAAAGGTGAAGTTGACTTTGAAGACACTTCTATTACTCAAAATACACGTGTAAGCTATCCAATTCATCACATAGAAAACATAAAAACACCATCTATAGGAAAGAATCCTAAAAATATATTCTTTCTAACTGCAGATGCTTTTGGTGTTTTACCTCCAATTTCTAAATTAACTCCTGCGCAAGCAGCATATCATTTTATATCTGGTTATACTGCTAAGGTAGCAGGAACAGAAGCTGGAGTAAAAGAACCACAACCATCTTTTTCTGCATGTTTTGGAGCGCCTTTTATGCCATTACACCCAACTAAATATGCTGAAATGTTAAGCAAAAAAATGTTGGATGCTAATGTTAATGTTTGGTTAGTAAACACAGGATGGTCTGGTGGAGCATATGGTGTTGGAAGCCGTATGAAATTAAAATATACAAGAGCCATGATTAGTGCAGTTTTAAATGGTGATTTAGGATTGTATAATTACGATGACTACCATATTCACTCTGTATTTGGAGTAGCACAACCAAGATCTTGTCCTGGAGTTCCAACTGAAGTATTGAGTCCAAGAGCAACCTGGAAAGACGACAAAGCATACTATGATACAGCATTTAAATTAGCGAATGCGTTTAGAAAAAACTTTAAACAGTTTGAAGATAATGCTAGCGAAGAGATAAGACGTGGAGGACCACAGCGTTATGCTTATTAATTAAGCTAACTTAACAAAACTAGAAAAGGCTTCTCGATTGAGAAGCCTTTTCTAGTTTTGTTGTATAATTTATTTATTATATCATTTCTTGTTAACTATAGTAATGTACTTTTTTAAAGCCATTGTCATAGAAGGTGTTTCTGGAGTTGGAGCAGCAATATCTACTCTTAATCCTTTTGCTTCCACAGCTTTTATTGTTGTGTTTCCAAATACAGCAATTCTAGTATCTTTTTGCTGGAAGTCTGGAAAGTTTTTAAATAACGAATCAATACCACTTGGGCTAAAGAACACTAAAATATCATAAGTTACATTCTCTAAGTCAGATAAATCGCTAATAACAGTTTTATAAAAAACAGCCTCTTTCCACTTTACATCTAAAGCATTTAAAACTTCTGGTACTTCAGCTTTTAATTTATCTGCTGCAGGTAATAAAAACGATTCGTCTTTATATTTTTTAATTAATGGAGAAAGCTCGGTAAATGTTCGTTTACCAACATAGATTTTACGTTTTCTGTATACTACATATTTTTGAAGATAATAAGCTACAGCTTCAGACTGGCAGAAATACTTCATACTATCTGGAACTTTAAAACGCATTTCGTCTGCCACTCTAAAAAAGTGATCGACAGCATTTCTACTTGTTAAAATAATAGCGGTAAACTTGCCAAGATCAATCTTTTGTTGTCTAATTTCTTTAGAAGGTACACCTTCAACATGAATAAAAGGACGAAAATCTATTTTAACTTTCTGTCTTTCAGATAAATCGAAATATGGCGAATTTTCAATTTTAGGTTCTGGTTGCGATACTAAAATGGTTTTCACTTTCATATTTTAATAGCTTTTTTAGGACCTTATTCTAGTGTATATAACTTATATAAAATCAAATAAGGCGAAATTTCAAGTGTGCAAAGATACAAAATAAAATAAAACCAATTCTTTTTTATGGTTTTAAGATTATCTTTAATAAAAACGAGAACTCCATAAATAGTGATGAGCGCTAAAAAGATTATAAATATCGAAGTATTAATTTGTGTAGGACTCCAAGAGTAAATTAAAATAGTATTTATAGGAATTAATAACAGCCCTAAAAAAATTTTATAACTCATTTTTTGGAAAATGTAGTTGTTAATTATAGATTCTATTTTAAGAATATTACTTATTAAACGTTCTAAAATTATTTTTAGAAGTATTACAACTATAATTCCAAAAGCAATTTTAGGCAGTAATAAATACTCAACTTCTGGAACGCTTGCACTTAAATTAGAGCATAATAAAATAAATATAGATAAACCTATAATTAAGTTTGTAAAAAGTAAGCCTTCGAATACATCAAAAAGCTTCTGCTCTCTAGAATAAACTTTTAAATATCTAAAGTTTACTATTAACACTATAATATCTTGAAAACGCTTAGGAAACAAAAGTTTAGAGATAGCAACAATAACTAAGCAGACTAATAATAATATTGTAAAAAGTTGGGTTGTAAGTACTTCTCTTAACATGCTGTAAAATTATTATAAAATTATTAAGGAGCAGCAGCATTTATTAAGAAATATTTATAAAAAAACAATTACCAAATATGTACATTTGCTTCAACTTTAAAATTAATAATGCAAGACGCAGTTGTAATTATACCAACTTATAACGAAATTGAAAACATAGAAGCTATTATAGAAGCTGTGTTTAGTCAAGAAAAGTTGTTTCATGTTTTGGTGGTCGATGACAACTCTCCAGATGGTACTGCAGATAAAGTTAGAGTGCTCAAAAATAAATATCCAGAGTCTTTATTTTTAGAAGTAAGAGAAAAAAAATCAGGTTTAGGCACTGCTTATATTCATGGTTTTAAATGGTGTTTGGACAGAAAGTATGAGTATGTTTTCGAAATGGATGCAGATTTCTCTCATAACCCAAAAGACCTTATTAAACTTTATAATGCATGCTATAAAGAAGGTGCGGCATTAAGTATTGGTTCTCGTTATGTAAAAGGCGTAAATGTTGTAAATTGGCCTTTAAGCCGAATTATATTATCTTATGGAGCATCTATGTATGTTAGACTAATTACTGGAATGCGAATAAAAGATAGTACTGCAGGTTTTATTTGCTATCATAAAAGTGTATTAGAAAGTATTAACCTTAATGATATTAAATTTATAGGCTACGCGTTTCAAATAGAAATGAAATTTAAAGTTTATTTAAAGCAATTTAAAATTATAGAAGTACCTGTGATTTTTACAGACAGAGTTAGAGGTAAGTCTAAATTAAGTTCAGGTATTATTTCTGAAGCTATTTTTGGTGTTATCTCAATGAAATTTAAAAGTTTATTCAATTCAGAAAAAAAATAATGAGCGACAAAATAACACTTATTAAAAATGCTAAGATTGTAAATGAAGGCACTATTTTTAATGGAGACATATTAATAGAAGGTGAGTTTATTACCAAAATCGATACGTCTATAAGTGCAAAATCTGCAGATGTAAACGTGTTTGATGCCGAAGGAAAATATGTTATTCCTGGAATGATAGACGATCAGGTTCATTTTAGAGAACCAGGTTTAACTCACAAAGCAAATATAGAGGCAGAATCTCGTGCAGCTATTGCTGGTGGTATTACATCATTTATTGAAATGCCTAATACAAACCCACAAACTACTACTATAGAAAAATTGAATGATAAGTTTGACATAGCAAAAGAAACCTCTTATGCTAATTATTCTTTTATGTTTGGTGGAACAAATGATAATTTAGATGAAATATTAAAAGTAGATCCTAAGCAAGTTGCAGGCTTAAAATTATTTTTAGGCTCTTCTACAGGAAATATGTTGGTAGATAATCCTGAAGTACTAGAAAAAATATTTTCAAGTACAGATTTGTTAATCTCTGTTCACTGCGAAGATGAGGCGACAATTAAAGCTAATACCAAGGTATATAAAGAACGTTATGGAGACGATATTCCATTAAACTTGCACCCTATAATTAGAAGTGAAAAAGCATGTTATTTATCTTCTTCTAAAGCTATTGAACTGGCTAAAAAAACAGGAGCACGATTGCATGTTTTTCATCTTTCAACAGGTAAGGAGACAACATTATTTAGTAATAAGATTCCTTTAAAAGATAAAAAAATTACTGCCGAAGTTTGTATACATCACCTTTGGTTTAGCGATAAAGATTACGACGAAAAAGGCACATTAATTAAATGGAATCCAGCTGTTAAAACAGAGCATGATAGAGACCAGTTACTAAAAGCTTTACTGGATGATAGAATAGATGTTATTGCCACAGATCATGCTCCACATACAATTGAAGAAAAAAATAATGTTTACACAAAAGCACCTTCTGGTGGACCATTAGTACAGCATGCTTTACCAGCTTTATTAGAAATGCATCATCGTGGTAAAATATCAATCGAGAAAATTGTAGAAAAAACGGCACACAATCCTGCTATTTTATTTGAAGTAGAAAAACGTGGTTATGTTAAAGAAGGTTACTATGCAGACTTAGTTATAGTAGACTTAAATAATCCGTGGACAGTTACAAAAGATAATATTTTATACAAATGTGGTTGGTCTCCTTTTGAAGGCACAACCTTTAAATCTCGAATTTCTCACACCTTTGTAAATGGAGGGTTAGCTTATAAAAACTTTAAGTTTTATGATACTAAATATGCCAAACAATTAACGTTCGATAGATGAGTATAAAACATACTACAATATTATTTATGCTTTTAGTTTTAACATCATGCTATGAGGTTAAAACGCCTAGCAAGCCAGACAATCTTATTTCTGAAGACAATATGGTTAATATTCTTGTAGATATGGCTATTATGTCTTCAGCAAAAGGAGTTAATAAAAGTAAAATAGAAAAAAACGGAATTGTTCCAGACGAATTTATTTACAAAAATAATAATATAGACAGTCTCACTTTTGCCCAAAGTAATGCTTATTATGCTTTTAATACTAAAAAGTATGAGGCTATATGTAAGCGTGTTATAGATAGTCTAACAATTGTAAGAGACAAGTATAATACTATACAATTGAAAGAGAAAGCTGAGAAAAAAATTAAAGATTCTATAAAGCGAGCTCAAACAAATAAAGAGAAACGAAAAAATTATAGTAAAAACATAAAAGGAAATGCAAAACGCGATTTTAGAGTAGATACTTTAATAGGGCGTTAATTTTTTTCTAAATAGAATTTACAAGTCTCTATTATCTCACTTGTTAAATCAGAATATTCAAAAGCAATATACTTTTTAATTTTATCTCCATTAAATTTAGATTCTAACACTAAGGAGGCTGCTAATTGTTTACTTAAAACTCTTCTTTTACCGGTAATTTTATGTTTTAACCAATCGAGTCTCCAGCCTATTTGCAATAACCTATTTTTAGCTTCTTTTTTAGGCGGTTTTATAAATAATGCCTTGGCACAAATGGCGCTAAAATTTTTATAGCTCCAGTTTTGCGAAACAATTATAAAACGTTCGTTTTTTATATTACTTTGCATTAGTAAAAAAAGAGCATTTGTAACATCGTTTACAGCAGCATAACCAGTACTACCTTTAGTGTAATATTTTAAACCATTATGTATTATTTTAAAAATAGAACCACTTCCATAGTTCCAAATACCAGGACCTATAATAACACCAGGACTAACAATTACAGCATCCAAACCTTCTTGTGTCCCACGCCAAACCTCTAGTTCTGCACCATATTTTGTAATAGCATAAACACTGTTATCTGCTTCAGGATTCCATTCTGTATTTTCGGTAGTAATTTCTCCAGGTTTTGGTTCTCCAATTGCAGCAATAGAACTTATATAGCACAACTTTTTAACATTACTAGCAATACAAAAGTTAACAATATTAGCAGTGCCTTCTATATTCGTTTTTTGAAGTACATCGAATTTATCTGGCTCAAAAGATACAAACGCGGCACAATGGTAAACGTGCGTAATATCTTTAAAAGCTTCCGTTAAAGCTGGAATATCATTTAAACTTGCTTCAACCCAATCAATAGCATTAAAAAGTGTTTCTACATCTTTAGAATAATATGAAAAAATACGTTTTACTGTTTTAAATTTTTTTTCATTTCTATAAATAGCACGAACAGGTTGCTTTTTATTTAATAATTTTAAAAGCAAATGTGCACCTACAAATCCTGTTCCTCCAGTAACTAAAATCATGTATCGAAGGTAAGAAATATTAGAACAAACTTATCTGCTTATTTCATGAATAATAAACCAAAAATTGTAAAAAAGTATAAAATTTATTATAAGTGTTACTATATTAATTTGTGGTAAAAAGATAAAATATAGCATCTTAATTATAAAGCTATTTTTATCTTTGCTAATCAATACACAAAATAAAGTAAAAAATGGCTAATACATTTGTAGAAGAATTACGTTGGAGAGGTATGTTACATACCGAAATGCCAGGAACCGAAGACCATTTAAACGAAGCTATGCGTAGCGCTTATGTTGGTTTTGATCCTACTGCAGATTCTCTTCATATTGGAAACCTAGTGCCAATTATGTTATTAGCGCATTACCAACGTTGTGGACACAAACCAGTTGCTTTAGTTGGAGGTGCAACAGGAATGATTGGAGATCCTTCCGGGAAGTCTAGTGAACGTAATTTGTTAAACGAAGAAACCCTAAGGCACAATCAAGAAGCAATAAAAAACCAATTAGCTCATTTTTTAGATTTTGAAAGCAACGAAAAAAATGCAGCAGTTTTAGTAAATAATTACGATTGGATGAAAAACTTTTCTTTCTTAGAGTTTATTCGCGATGTTGGAAAACACATTACTGTAAACTATATGATGGCAAAAGATTCTGTGAAAAATAGAATTTCTGCTGAGTCAACTTCAGATGGAATGAGCTTTACAGAGTTTACTTACCAAATGGTACAAGGCTACGATTTTTTACATTTATACAAAACGTTAGATTGTACATTACAAATGGGAGGAAGCGACCAATGGGGAAATATAACTACAGGAACAGAGCTTATACGTCGTGTTGATCAAGGAAAAGGTTATGCCATTACTTGTCCATTAATAACCAAAAGCGACGGTTCTAAATTTGGAAAAAGTGAAGGTGGGAATGTTTGGTTAGATGCTAATAGAACATCGCCTTACAAGTTTTACCAATATTGGTTAAATTCTAGCGATGAGGACTCCGAAAAGTATATTAAGATTTTTACTTTTTTAACTGAAAGCGATATAAAAGCAATTATTACAGAACATACTCAAGCACCACATTTAAGAGTTTTACAAAAACGTTTAGCTAAGGAAATTACTACAATGGTACATAGTGAGGAAGAGTTTTTAAATGCTGAAAAAGCATCTGGAATTTTATTTAGCAAAACTTTTAATGAAGATATTCGTACACTTAACGAAAAGCTCTTTCTAGATGTTTTTGAAGGTGTACCACAAGCAGAAATTTCTAAAACAGATTTAGCAGAAGGTATCGACATGATTGGCGCACTTGCAGATAAAACAAATTTTTTAAAAAGTAATAGCGAAGCCAGAAGAGCGCTTAAAGAAAATGCTGTTTCTGTTAATAAAGACAAAGTAACAGCAGACTATAAAATTACTACCCAAGATTTAATTAACGATAAGTATGTTGTGTTAAATAAAGGGAAGAAAAATACTTATATTTTAAAGGTGGTTTAAATTTATTAAAATTTAAATATTTAAACCTCATAGATTTTTAAAACCTATGAGGTCTTTTTTCTAGTGAATAGCTATCCTCTTTTTCTAAAGAAGAGAGCTATTTTGAAGTTAAGATTTACTTTATATAATTTAAGATCCCAAACTAAATTTGGGATTAGTGCCACTATTTAATTTTTTTTACTTTTCAAGTTTAAAAAGCTAAAGTGGTACCAACAAAAAAAAGCCCGAATGCAAAGCTGCAAAACGGACTTTTAAAAATTAGTCAACCAACTAAAACTAATTTTTCTTTCTCATAACTTAAAAATCAATCTTTTTTACTGACCAATCTCCAACTTTGGTCGGCTTTTTTAATTAAACCTTTCACATCTTCTTTTAACCACAATTCTAAAGTGTTAGTTCCTATAGAATTATAGAATAAATAAAGCTTATTATCTCTAATTTCAAACGTTTCCGGATCGGTAGATGCTTTTTCGCCTTTTACTGCCATTGCATAAGAACAAAAAGCACCATATTGAGGTACATAATGCGTTTGTCGAAATATATACGCAATAATTACTTTTATAGTTTTAATTATAGTACCATAAGGTTACAACCTCTAATATCACTAGTATCAAAGCGCCCAATAATTTCAAAAGAATTGTCATTATTTACGCGACCTAAATCTTGAGTGGCAATAAAAGAGCAGGAGTTAATATTTGCTAAATCGATTACATTAATACCTCCAGTTTTCCCAATTTTTGAAATAGATAATGCATCTTGGGTTTCGCGAGTTAGAATGCGCATCCAACTAGGGCAATTAAAAATGCCTTTTTCTTTTGAGTAGGCTTGGCTTAGTAACTCGGTCATTCCATATTCGCTGTGTATGGCATTTACTCCAAAACCAGATTTTAAAATGGTGTGTAGTTCTTCTCTAATAAGTTCTTTTCGTCTTCCTTTCATGCCTCCAGTTTCCATGATAATGGTGTTGTTGAGGTTGAAGGAATAGGTTTCAACTAAATCTAACAAAGCAAAAGAAACACCTATAAGTAGTACCTTTTTTCCTTCAGAATCTAAGCGTTTTAAAGTGTTACTTAATTCAGACAGATTATCCAAATAAAAGCCACTTTCTGGATGGTTAGAATCTTTAATCAAACTATCTACCATGTAAATAAGAGACGAGCCTTCACGTTCTAAATAGCTTGGTAATAAGGCGAGTACAACATAGTCTTTAATGTTTCCATAGAAAGTATTAAAACTGTCATTAAAACTACTTTGGTAAACAGAAAGGTCTGTAATATGGTGTTTACTAGTAGTATTTCCTGTTGTTCCACTACTTGAAAATGTTTTTTTTATGGCTTTTGAAGAGCTAACAACTTGATGTGACTTAAAGAATTGAATAGGCAAAAACGGAATATCTCTAACACTATATATATCGGTTGGATTTTTATAAAGCAAGTCGCAAAACGAACGATAAACAGGATTGTTTTCAAACTGAAATCTAAAAACCTGTAAAGCTAAAGCGTTAAATTCAGTTTCCGTTTTAATAGTGAAAATTTGGTTTTGATCTATCATTTTTTTCTGTTAGTTCGAGTAAAAATTGCTTTTTAATTTTTTGTCGATAACAAGTACAAAAGTAAACAAAAAGAGCGTTACCAAAGGTAACGCTCTTTTAAAAAGTAGTATTATAAAGTTTACTTAATTACTAATTTCTTAGTAGTTGAAGCTCCATTTTGATTTAATTTTAAAATGTAAACTCCAGTGTTTAAGTTAGAAACGTTTAAAACGTTATTGTTTAAAGTTTGAGAGATTACTTGCTTTCCTAAAATATCGAAAACTGTTACATTAGTTACTTCGTTAGAAGTTGTAATAATGTTCACAAATCCTATGTTTGTAGGGTTTGGATAGATTGAGAAGTTAGCACTTGTAAAATCTTCAGTTGATAAAGAATTGTTAGTGTATACAGCTATTGGGTAAGGTGTAACTGCAGTTGCATTATCACTTTGTCCATCAAAAGCATTTGGGCCACTAAATGTCCAGTTACCTAAAACAAAAGTTCCATCAGGTCCTGTGTCGCTTACTCTATATGCCCAACCATCTAAATGGTCCCATTCAGGACAAGTTGTTCCAGTGGCGTTAGGATCGCAATCTACAGTTCCAAAAGTATCAATAATAGTTGCTCCTTCGTATAATTCTATAGAATCATCACCATTAATTCCAACAACTCCATTTATATAAGTTGGTGCAAAACCAAAGAAAGTAGTAAATCCAGTAGATTCTGTAGCTAAAAAAATTCTGTCTCCAGCAGATACAGCATCTGCAGGAAAATTATATTCTATATTTCCAGCTGATGAACCTGCTCCATTTGTAATTGAGCTAATGCCAAAAACACTTAAATCTGGAATATCTGCTAAAGCTACTAATTCGATTCCTTTAGGTGTCCCTCCAGATAGTGGGCCATCATATGCCCCAACTAATACTAGTGCGTTAGTAGCAGCTCCAAAAACATTACCATTAAGAGCAACTGTTTGATCTGTAGTAGGTGCAGAAGAAACTGTAACATCTCCAGTGTAAGGGCCTACAGTTAAACCAGATGCTAATCTTAAATAAACTTCAGTATTTGCTATTGTACCACTAGCTTGTGCTACTGTTACAGTTGGTGTAAATGTACCACCAGAAGTTAAAGATACTTCAAAGTTTGTTGGTGCTGTAATTGTAATATCATTTGTTAAAAATAAACCTTCAACAAAAATAGACTCTTCGTTAGAAGGTCCTGAAGCTAAAGCATAATTTAAACTACCAGGTGTTCCAAATACACTAAATTGAGGTGTTGAAGGAGAAACCTCTCCACTTACATTAATCATTACATCTGTTGCTCCAGTAGAAGAAGCTGTAATATCTTCAGCATATGTGTTTACTGTTAATCCTGATGCTAAACGAACATATACAATAGTTGACATTGCAGTTCCACCAGTTTGAGAAACTGTAACCATAGGAGTAAATGTACCACCAGATGTTAATGAGAGTTCAAAAGCAGGAGAAGCAGCAGCAACATTTATATTTGCTGTTAAATTAAGTCCCGAAACAGTAAATGTGCCTTCTGCTGAAGGACCATTGCTTTCAAAATAATCTAAACCAGTAGCGCTACCAGTTATAGAAACAGTAGGATTAGTTGACATAGTTGTAGTATATGTACCTATACCTCCAAGTAATGTTTCAAAAGTGTCTGTTCCACTTTGGCATATACCAAGTCCATTTAATGTAGAAGCTCCTGGAATAGACCAGTCTGCTTCAACAAAACCACCATTTGGACCTGTGCCATCTACACGTTTTGCGAATGAGTCTCTATATTCCCAAGTTGTTCCTGTTCCATCTATTCCTTCAGCTCCATATTGATCGACAACTGAAGAATCTGATGTTAAAACTATTCTAACTCTATCATCTCCATTAACATTAATAGTTCCAGAAATTAATGTAGGAGCAGTTGCTAATGATGGAAATTCACTTGCTAAAGTTGTTGCGCTTCCTGATGTTGTAATGTAAACAAAATCATTAGTTACAGTACCAAAAGAAGATAAGTCTTGTGTGCTTCCCCAAGTAGTATTAGCATTGGTTTGATTTTCTAGAGAATACAAAGTAAAATCAACAATACCATCAGCATAAATTTCTAATAATTTAGGATTTCCACCAGAACAATCGCCATCAACAATTGCTGTGATAATTGGATTCTGAGCAAAAGAGCTAACAGATATTAAAATAGTTAAAAGTAAAAAGTAAATTTTTTTCATAATTGAATATTTAAATTAGACTGTAAATATAAGAATATCAGATAGCTTTTAAACTTTTTTAAACTTTTTCAGGTTAATATTTAACTTTATAATAACATTAAATACAAAAACGCTTAGTTATTAGCATTCAATACTTTAATGTTAACTTATCGTTATTATTTTTAATATTATATTAATTTATTCGATTAGTTTTATCTTTACTGTTTAAAAACATATTCTTTATATGAATAAAAAAGATATTAAAATACTTCTTGTAGACGATGAACCAGATATTTTAGAAATTGTAGGTTATAATCTATCTCAAGAAGGTTATCAAGTAATTACTGCAAGTGATGGAGCAGAAGGAGTTATTAAGGCCAATGCTGAAAAACCACAGCTTATTGTTTTAGATGTTATGATGCCTAAGATGGATGGTATTGAAGCTTGCGAACAAATTAGAAAAATACCAGATTTAAAAAATACAATAATTACTTTTTTAACAGCTAGAGGAGAAGACTATTCTCAAGTTGCAGGTTTTGATGCTGGAGCAGACGACTATATTACTAAACCAATTAAGCCTAAGGTACTTGTTAGTAAAGTTAAAGCGCTATTAAGACGCTTAAAAACTGATGATTTAGGTATACCTATTATCAAAATTGGAGATATTGAAATAAATAGAGAAGAATATAAAATTTCTCTTAAAGGGAAAGAGATGGTATTACCCAGAAAAGAGTTTGAATTACTATCTTTATTAGCTTCCAAACCTGGCAAGGTATTTAAAAGAGAGGACATTTTAGATAAAGTTTGGGGAAACGAAGTTGTTGTTGGAGGTAGAACAATAGATGTTCATATTAGAAAACTTAGAGAGAAACTTGGTGATACCTCTTTTAAAACAGTAAAAGGTGTTGGTTACAAGTTAGTAGAGTAAACCTATGGAGTTAATTAAGACTTATAAATTTGCATTTAAAACATCACTATATGTAACTATAGTGTTAACAATCTTTATAAGTGTTTTTTTGTATGCTTTTTATACCGTTAACTGGCTTTTAATAGCTTTGTTTTCATTTGTTTGTTTCGTTGTAGCTTTCGGTGTTACTCAGTTTAGAGTACAGAATTTTATTTACAAGCGCATTAAACAGATTTATGACGACTTGAAACTTCTAGAGTCCACTTCATATCGAAAAAAAAGAATTACTACAGATATGGCGACACTAACCGAAGAAATAGACAGGTTTGCTAGAGATAAAAAAATGGAGATAGAAACATTAAAAGTTCGTGAAGAATACAGGAAAGAATTTTTAGGAAACGTATCGCACGAACTAAAAACACCATTATTTACGGTTCAAGGTTACCTAGAAACCTTAATTGATGGTGCAGCAGATGATAAAACAACACGAGAAAAATATTTAGATCGCGCAAATAAAGGAGTAGAAAGATTAATCTATATTGTAAAAGATTTAGATATGATAACTAAGTTAGAAGTTGGTGATGTTAGTATAGAAACTGAGACGTTTAATATTATTGAACTTGTAAAAAGTGTTTTCGATTTATTAGAAATGAAAGCCTCTAAAAAGAAGATAACATTAACTTTCGATAGAAATTACTTTTTACCAGTTTTAGTAAAAGCAGACAAACAAAAAATACAACAAGTACTTACAAATTTGGTAGTTAATTCTATTAAATATGGAAGAGAAAAAGGCACCACAGAAATTAGTGTAGAAAACCTTATAAAAAACAAAGTTATTATTCGTGTTACAGATAATGGAGAAGGTATTGAAGAAGTTAATATTTCAAGATTATTCGAGCGTTTTTATAGAGTAGATAAAAGTGGCTCTAGAAAAGAAGGAGGTTCTGGCTTAGGCTTATCTATAGTAAAACATATTATAGAAGCACACGATGAGAACATTTATGTAGAAAGTGAATTTAGTGTTGGTAGCGAGTTTTCTTTTACTCTAGAAAAGGCTGAATAGCGCTTCTAAATCTTGTGTTGTATATTTTAAGTTTAAGCCTTTAAAAGCAGATGTTTTTTTAAGCTCGTCAATACTAAAATCCTCTTGATTACAATACGGTACAAGTTTTAAATCATTAAAACGCTCAGCTAAATATTCTTGTTCAAATTGTCCTGGAGTTGGTATAAAAAAGGCTGTCTTTCCTAATTTGGTTAAATCCATAACTGTGGTATATCCAGGTCTACAAATAATAATTTTACTGCTATTTATTGCTTTTTCTAAGGCTTCAGAAGTCATAAAATTATAAATTGTAAATTGATTGTGTTTTGTGCAAATTTGCTCGAATTCTATTTTTCCTTTTACTAATAAAATATTTCCTACATAATGATTTAGCTCCTTAAAAAGTTTTTTTTCTAAAAAGGTACGTTGAGGTTCTGGACCAGAAAGTAAAACCATAATATCGTATTTGGTCTTAGTTTCAGTTTTATGGAGTCTACTTAAAGGACCTAAATAATTAATTTTAAATTTTTTTTTATTAAAAAGATGCCCCAAATACCCACTCAAATTAGGTTCGTCTTTAAAATCCGGAACCCATATTTCTTTAAATTTTTTAAGTTTAATTTGATTTAGTTTCGAGCTTAAAAAACTAGTGTTTCCACTTAAAACATTAAGTTGATGCGTAATAATTACAGACGGTATTTTTTTGCTAAAAATTCCAAAACGACTATCAGATATTATACCATCAATAGTATAATCCTTTATTATTTTTTTTGTAATTTTTCTTTCAGCTTTCAGCGTTTTTAAAATATGAGGAAGTTGTTTTAGTAGTTTTGTTTTTAACTGTTTCCCGCTCTTTTGGTACCTAATATTAAAGGCAGGTAATGTAATAGATTTTAAATCAGGAAATTCTTTTTGTAATAGTAATAAAGCGTAACCATCACTTGCAATTATTGGTTCAAAATCACCTTCAATAAGCCAATGTATTATAGGAATACATCTTGTGGCATGGCCAATTCCCCAATTTAGTGGAGCTACAAGAATTTTTTTCTTCATAAATAACAAAGATAATCATTATTGCACTCTCGTATAATTTGTTAATTTTACCAAAAATCATATAGAGTAGTGGGAAGTAAGAATAAGCTAAAGAGATTTAATGAAAACGATACGTTTGAGAACGTTTTTCAGCCAAAAAGAGAAGAATTAGTAGATGTAGATTACGAAATGAAAGGCCATTGGAACTCAAAGTATTTTAAAAACAACAATCCATTAGTTTTAGAATTAGGCTGTGGAAAAGGAGAGTACTCGGTAAACCTTGCTAAAAAGTATCCAAACAAAAATTTTATTGGTATCGATATAAAAGGTGCGCGTTTTTGGAGAGGCGCTAAAACAGCTATTGAAGAAAATATACCTAATGTTGCATTTATAAGAACACAAATAGAACTTATAGATCATGTTTTTGCCGAGAATGAAGTTGATGAAATTTGGATAACCTTTCCAGATCCTCAAATAAAATACAAGCGTACAAAGCATAGAATGACAAATTCTCAATTTTTGAAACGCTATAAAAAAGTTCTAAAGCCAGAAGGTGTAATAAATTTAAAAACAGATAGTGAATTTATGCACGGTTATACATTAGGATTATTGCATGGAGAAGGTCACGAAGTGTTATATGCTAACCATAATGTTTATAAACAAGAAGGAAGTCCAGAAGAGGTTACAAGCATCCAGACACATTATGAAAGTATATATTTAGAACAAAACAAACCAATTACCTATATTAGGTTTAAAATTAAATAATCTTGTAATAGATTTGGAGATATCACTAACATTTGGAATTGCATTAATAGTAGCATTAGTAGGCGTTATTCCTCCTGGATTGTTAAATATGACGGCTGCAAAGATTAGTATAAAAGATGGACACTCAAGAGGCTTAGTGTTCTCTGTTGGTGTTTGTGTTATTGTAGTTTTTCAAACTTTAATTGCGTTAGTTTTTGCAAGATATTTAAGTAGTAACCCAGAGGTTGTAGGAATATTGCAACGTGTGGCGTTTGTAATATTTGTTTTAATCACAGTTTATTTTCTGGTAATAGTAAAAAAAGTAGACAAACCTAATGTAGAATCTAATTTAAAAAGTAAAAAAAGTCGTTTTTTTCAAGGGTTACTTTTATCTGCTTTAAATGTGTTTCCAATTCCATATCAAGCCTATATGGCTATTACTTTTGTCTCTTTTAAATGGATTAAATTAGATCCTACTGGAATAACAACTTACGCAGCAGGAGCTGCAATGGGAACTTTTGTTATGTTATATATTTATGTTTTCTTTTTCGAAAAAATAAATAGTAACAAAATAAAATCTCAAAAAGGAATGAATTTTATTATTGGAATTATTACAGGAATTATTTCTATAATTACTTTAGTAAATATTTTAAAAGAATAGTATCAACTATTTTAAAAATTAAAATAATAAAATGAAACCAGAAACACTTAATTTCTTCGAAAAAGTTTACGAAATAGCAAAACTAATTCCTTATGGAAGAGTAACAAATTATGGTGCTATTGGTAACTATCTTGGAGCGCCAAGAAGTGCCAGAATGGTAGGTTATGCTATGAATGGCTCTCACAGAAAAGACATTCCTGCACATCGTGTAGTTAACAGAAAAGGCTTACTTACTGGAAAGCATCATTTTGATGGTACAAATCTTATGCAACAACTTTTAGAGAACGAAGGTATTGTCGTTATTGATAACCAAATTCAGGATTTGGAAAAGGTATATTGGGATCCTTTAAAAGAACTATAAACTTTTTAAATAGTAGCATAAAAATTCTTCAATATAACCGCTTTATTCTTCAATGTTTATGTAGTATATTTGTCCTTTAGAATGATTCTTAATAAAAAGAATTAACTACTGGAGAATTACTTATGAAAATTACAAAACAAGACATATTAAACGCGCTCAAAACCATAACTGTTCCTGGAGAAGGAGAAAATATGGTCGATAGTGGAGCTGTAAAAAATGTAGTTACTTTTGCCGATGAGGTAATAGTAGATATCACGATAACAAATCCTGCACTACAAGCACGTAAAAAAACCGAAGAAGAAATACTTAAAGTTATACAAGAAAAGGTTTACAACAAAGCACAAGTAAAAGTAAACATAAAGGTAGAAGCACCTGCAAAACCAGCCGCAAACGAAATTAAAGGAAAAGCAATTTCCGGTATTAAAAATATAGTAGCTATTGCCTCTGGAAAAGGAGGTGTTGGTAAATCTACAGTCACAGCTAATTTAGCTGTAACACTAGCAAAAATGGGATTTAAAGTCGGTGTTTTAGATGCAGATATCTATGGACCATCCATGCCAATTATGTTCGATGTAGAAATGGAAAGACCATTGTCTGTTACAGTCGACGGAAAGTCTAAAATGAAACCCGTAGAAAATTACGGCGTAAAAATACTATCAATAGGCTTTTTTACACAACCTGGTCAAGCCGTAGTTTGGCGTGGGCCAATGGCAGCAAAAGCATTAAATCAAATGATTTTTGATGCTGCTTGGGGAGAATTAGATTTCTTATTGTTAGACTTGCCTCCAGGAACTGGAGATATTCATTTAAGTATCATGCAATCGTTACCAATTACAGGAGCAGTTGTAGTAAGTACACCTCAAAATGTAGCATTGGCAGATGCTAAAAAAGGAGTAGCAATGTTTCAACAAGAGAGCATTAATGTGCCAGTTTTAGGTATTATAGAAAACATGGCCTATTTTACACCAGAAGAGCTGCCAAATAACAAATATTATATCTTTGGAAAAGAAGGTGCTAAGCATTTAGCCGAAGATTTAAAAGTACCACTTTTAGGAGAAATACCTTTAGTACAAAGCATTCGTGAAGCAGGAGACGTTGGAAGACCAGCAGCTTTGCAAGCAGGTACGCTTTTAGAAAAAGCGTTTGAAACTATTACTCAAAACGTAGTGCAAGAAGTGGTAAATAGAAATGAAAACTTACCAGAAACCGAAGCAATAAAAATTACAACAATGGCTGGTTGTTCAGCTGTAAAAAAGTAACTATGAGCGGAGAAGAATTAA
>NZ_JALZVX010000153.1 GCF_023299985.1 Lacinutrix sp.
TAGTAAAGTAAGAAGTAACTCTTTTTTTTAAATTTTTAGCTTTACCTACATATATAATAACGCCTTCAGTATTAAAATACTGATACACACCAGGTGAATTTGGTAGTGTTTTTAATTGTATTTCTAATGAAGGATCAGCCATAAACCAAAGGTAATTATTTATAAGTGGTATAAAAAAACAAGTGTTAACTTTAAAGATAATTTTTTAGTTAATTGAAAAAAAATCAGCTACTAAATTCTTAAATTGCATTACTTTTAAAACAAGGTTAATGCAAAAAAAAGTTATAGGAAGAACAGATAAAATAGACTTTCCTAAATTAAATCTATTTAAAATTGATGCTAAAATAGATACAGGAGCTTATACCTCTGCAATACATTGCTCTAAAATTAAAGAGGATAACGGTATTTTAAAATGTACTTTTTATAGTGTAGGACATCCCAATTTTAATGGAAAGGAAATTGTTTTTGAAAATTATACCTTTACAGATGTTAAAAGCAGTAATGGTTTTGTTGAAAATAGATACAAAATTAAAACAGAAGTTATTTTTTTTAATAAAACATATAAAATTAACTTAACGTTAAGTACACGTGCAGAAATGAGATTTCCTGTATTAATAGGAAGACAGTTTTTAAAAAAAAAATTTATGGTAGATGTTGATTTAATAGATCTATCATATAGTAAAACAGTAAAATGAATATAGTTATATTATCTAGAAATGCAAACCTTTACTCAACAGACAGGTTGGTTGAAGAAGGAGAAAAAAAAGGGCATAAAATTGAAGTTATAGATCCTTTACAATGCGATATTATTATTGAAACGGAAAAACCTACTATTTTTTACAAAGACCGTTATCTGGATTATGTAGATGCTATAATTCCTAGAATAGGATCGTCTGTAACATTTTACGGTTGCGCAGTAGTAAGGCAGTTTGAAATGATGAATGTTTTTACTACCGTAACTAGTGATGCTATTTTGCGTTCTAGAGATAAATTAAAGAGCTTACAAAGCCTAAGTAAAGCTGGTATTGGAATGCCAAAAACAGTTTTTACAAACTATTCTAGAGATGCGCGAGAAGTTATAGAACATGTTGGTGGAGCACCAGTAATTATTAAATTATTAGAAGGTACTCAAGGTTTAGGCGTTGTTTTAGCAGAGACCAAAAGTGCTGCAGAATCTGTTTTAGAAGCTTTTAATGGATTACAAGCCCGAGTAATTGTTCAAGAATTTATTAAAGAAGCAAAAGGCGCAGATTTACGTGCCTTAATAGTAGATGGACAAGTAGTTGGAGCTATGAAACGTCAAGGTAAAGAAGGAGAGTTTAGATCTAATTTACACAGAGGAGGAAGCGCAAATATTATAAAATTAAGTCATGAAGAATTAAAAGTTGCTATGCATGCCGCTAAAGCACTAAAACTTCCTGTTTGTGGTGTAGACATGTTACAGTCTGCACGTGGTCCTTTGTTACTTGAGATAAATTCTACTCCAGGATTAGAAGGTATAGAGAAAGCAACAGGACGAAATATAGCAAAAAATATTATTGCTTTTATTGAAAAAAACACTAAATAAATGACGAGTAAAGCAAACGAAATCTTAGAAATTTTAGGAGAGAAAATAAAACTAGGAGAAAGTGCAACAGTTACTTTTGAAGTAGCAAAATTACATACTCGTAATACTTTAGACGTACCTATAATTATTGAACGATCCAAAAAACCAGGACCAACAGTTTTAATTACCGCAGGTATTCATGGAGACGAAATTAATGGTGTAGAAATAGTTAGGCAAATAATTGCAAAAAACATTAATAAACCTAAATGTGGAACTATTATTTGTGTTCCTGTAATAAATGTTTTTGGGTTTTTAAATATGGATCGTCTCTTTCCAGATGGGCGAGATTTAAACCGAACGTTTCCAGGTACTAAAGGCGGCTCTTTAGCAAGTAGAGTTGCCGATTTTGTAATGTCTAAAATAGTACCTCATGTGGATTTTGTAATGGATTTTCACACCGGTGGAGCAGATCGTTTTAATGCTGCTCAAATTCGTATTGTTAAAAACGATTTAAAACTCACAGAATTAGCACATGTTTTTGGTACACCTTTTATTTTTTATTCTGATAACTTAAATAAATCCTTTAGAAATGCCTGCAGTAATATTGGAGTGCCTATGTTGTTGTTTGAAGGTGGAAAATCTTTTAATATAGATAGTATTATTACAAATACAGGTGTTAATGGTGTAAAACGTGTTTTAGACCATTTTGGGATGTTAAATTCTAAATTTAAAGTATCTAAACCTAAAAAAGAAGCTATAGTAATTAGTAAAAGCAAATGGGTTAGAGCGAAATATTCAGGTATGTTTAAAGCATCGATAGCTATAAATTCTAGTGTTTTAAAAGACGATATACTTGGTCATATTACAGATCCTTATGGAAGTTTTAGCCATTTTGTAAAAGCGCCTAATGATGGTTACATATTTAATATAAACGAATCACCAATAATTTATCAAGGTGATGCTATTTTTCATATATCTACAAAGGTTGAATAAAGCAGATTTAAGAAAGAAATACAAAATACTTCGTAGTGAATTAGACGAAGAAACTATTGATGCATTTAGCTTAGAGATATCTAACAGGCTTTTAAGTTTAGACATATGGGACCATGAGTTTTATCACATTTTTCTATCTATTGAAAGTTTAAAAGAGATAAATACGGACTTTATTCTTAGTATTTTGTCTGGAAAAGATAAAAATATAGTAATTCCTAAAAGCGATTTTAAAACCAGAACGCTTCAAAATTTCTTACTAACAGATTCAACTAAAATTCAACTTAATAAATACAACATTCCAGAACCTGTTAATGGTATTGAAATTAATAACTCTAAAATAGATATTGTATTTGTACCTCTTTTAACTTTCGACCAAAAAGGAAACCGTATAGGCTATGGTAAAGGCTTTTACGATAATTTTTTAGCAAGCTGTAAGCCTGAAACTATTAAAATTGGCTTGTCTTTTTTTGAACCTGAGACAAGGATTGATGGTCTTTTTGAAGATGATATTCCTTTAGATTATTGTGTAACACCTAATAAAACACATACGTTTAAACTTAGTTAAAATCGTTTAAATGCTTATTTTACCGTTTAATTGTAACTTTTTTATTATATTTGCTTTATTATTTCCCAACTTATTTTATAACCTATGATACAAAATAAATTATTTGAACAAGTTATTGGTGACCTAGATATAGGTTATTGGGAACTTATCAATAATCAAAGTTCATGGTCTTTAGCATTTTTAAAGAACCTTGGATTTGAAGAAGGTGAAGTAGAAGTTGGGCTCGATTATTTTTTAAATAGTCTAATTCATAAAAATGACCGCAACTTATTTAGAGATAATTTTTACAATTTAGTTAGACACGATTTAGATTTTAAACAAACTATAAATATTCTTTGTAAAAACGGAAAACACAAAGAGTTTGTATGTAGAACTAAAGATGAATTGCCTGTGAATGTTCATGGAGATGCTAACGTTATTTTCTTTTATGAAAGAAAATATAGAACTAATGAAAAGGTAAAAAAAGATAGCTTCTATTATCAAGAAAGTGCCGAAATGACTTCCACTGGAAGTTGGTATGTAGATTTTAATAAACAAGAAAGTTACTGGGATTTACAAACGAAACGAATATTAGAATATCCTGAAGATTATAAGCCATCGTTAAAGGATTCATCGCAGTATTATGTAGAAGAGTTCCATCAATTAGCTGCAGATTGCTTTTTTAAATGTGCAATGGCAGGAACTCCTTTTAATACAGAAATAAAAATGCTTACTGCAAAAGGACGCGAGTTTTGGGCTAAAGCAATTGGTAAAGCTGTTTATAACGATAATAATGACATTATTGGTATTAGAGGTGTCTTTCAGGATATTGACGATGAGAAATCTAAAATAGCTAGCCTTCAAAAAACATCAGAGATTATAGCTTCTCAAAATTCAAGATTATTCAATTTCGCGCACATAGTTTCTCACAACTTGAGATCTCATACTAGCAATTTATCCTTAATAACTCAATTAATAGACGATGTAAAAACTGTAGAAGAAAAACTGGAATTATTAGATAGTGTAAAAGATATTTCAGAAAGTTTAAATTCAACTATAGAACATCTTAATGAGGTTGTTACAATACAAACACAAACAAATGATAGTAAAGTAGATGTTTGTTTTGAAACAACAATGTCTATTTTAAAAAAATCAATAGGCAGTATTATTCGAGAAAGCAAAACAACTTTAAACTCAGATTTTTCAGAATTAAAATGTATACAATATATTCCAGCATATTTAGAAAGTGTTATACTTAATCTAGTTACAAACGCTATAAAGTATAAACATCCAGAAAGAGATCCTTTAATAATAATTAAATCTTATATAAAAAATAATGACTCTTTTTTAGAAGTTACTGATAATGGAAGAGGAATAGATATGGAAAAGTTTGGTAGTAAAATTTTTGGTATGTACAAGACCTTTCATTACAATAAGGACGCTGTAGGTATAGGCTTGTTTATTACAAAAAATCAAATAGAATCTTTAAACGGACAAATTACAGTAGAAAGTGAGATTAATAAAGGAAGTACTTTTAAAATAAAATTCTAAACTAATTAATTATATAACCTATGAACAGTACCAATGTAGAATTAGCTTGTATTATAGATGATGACACTGTATATGTAAACTTAGTAAAGAAGATTATAGAAACTAAAAAACTATGCGAAAACTTACTAGTTTTTAGTGATGGCAAACAAAGTATAGACTATTTTGAAGCTTTACTAGAAAATTTAGATGCAGAGAATATTCCAGAAATCATTTTTTTAGATTTAAATATGCCAGTAATGGATGGATGGGAGTTTTTAGAACGGTTTACAAAAATTAAAAACAAATTTGGTAAAGTAATTACATTGTATGTAGTAAGTTCTTCTATAAACCCAATAGATGTAACTCGAGCAAAGTCTTTATCTAGTGTTAAAGATTATCTTATAAAACCAATAAATATAGCAGAATTAGAAAACATTTTCGCAAGAAGTGCATAGTGTAAACATTAAAAATAAATTAAGCTTTTTCTAATGTCTTAGGAAATGCCTTGTTATT
>NZ_JALZVX010000154.1 GCF_023299985.1 Lacinutrix sp.
TTTTTATGATGGGTTTTTTGTTTTATAAAATGGCTCAAGATTTTTTATCTTAAAAGTCATTTTATAAAACAAAAAATCTAAACAACTTTTTAGTTACTATGGGTTTATATGCTTGTAAAGGGTTCTTCTTTGGGATCACGAGCAAAGCGAATAATCCCAAAAAAATAATTATAAAGTTTAGCTTATGTCAATTCCTAAACTTAGAATAAAAATTCTTTTATAGAACAACTACAAAGTGGGTAAACCTTGTTAAAGTTTGTTAATTACACTTTCTTTCAGGCAATAAAAAAACTATCTTTACAACGCTATAAAAAAAGAAAAATGTCTCAAACAAAAAAACCAGATAACGTTGTATTTAATAAAGAAACACAGCAATACGATGCAGCTTTAAAACCGTATGCTACAAATGTTGGTGCTCCTGCAATTAAAGTAACAGAAAACATAACCTGGAAAAACAAAAACGTTAATAAAGCTAACAAACAGTTAAAGGCAAAATATCTAGAGCTTAAGGCAGAGTACGACAAAATGATTGATGAACTAGAGTATAATAACCTAGTTTATAATGCTAAATTTAGCTTTCAGCCAATTCTTGGTGAAGTATATCATTTATATAAAGACAAAAAAGGAGAACCATTTTTATCAATTATATCACCTTCAGAATGTAATTTTAATTTCCTAGGGAGTTTTTACTTAACATCAGAACACATGTGGAAAAAAGTAGATGAAACAGAACAAAGTTTAAAAAAATACTAGCATACTTTTCTGCTTAAAAAAAACAGAGTGCAATACACTATAATAGACGTTGAAACTTCAGGAAGAACTAACAGAATTACAGAAATCTCTGTATTTAAATACGATGGAGAAACCATTATAGATGAGTTTACCTCTTTAGTTAACCCAAACTGTTACATACCAGATCACATTACTGCACTCACAGGTATCGATAATAGTACTGTTGCAAATGCTCCAGAGTTTCATGAGGTTGCACAACAAGTGTTAAATATAACAGAGGATACTGTTTTTGTGGCTCACAATGTAAACTTTGATTATAACGTTATTAGAAATGAATTTAAACTACTAAATATTGATTTTACTAGAAAAAAACTTTGCACAGTCCGTTTAAGCAGAAAACTTTTACCAGGACACCAAAGCTATAGCTTAGGTAAGTTATGTAAAGATTTAAACATTAATATTAACGGAAGACACAGAGCTCGTGGAGATGCTGAAGCCACTGTTATTTTATTTAAAAAACTTCAAGCACAAGAAAATGCACGCGAAACATTTACAGCATTTTTAAATAAAAACAATAAAGAAGCTACCTTACCTCCTAACCTTCCAAAAGAAGTATTTAATGCCATTCCAAATGCTACAGGTATATATTATTTTAAAAATAAAAAAGGAAAAATTATATATGTAGGTAAAGCTAAAGACATTAAAAAAAGAGTTTTAAGTCATTTTTATAGCAAGGCTCAAAAAAGTCTAGATATGGTTCGAGAAACTGCAGATATAGATTTCGAATTATCAGGTAGCGAACTCATAGCTTTATTAATGGAAGATGCTGCAATAAAACACCACTTTCCTCAATATAATAAAGTAGCTAAACGAGCTCCCAAAGGTTTTTCGTTATTTAGTTACCAAGACAGAACAGACATTATGCATATTGCTATTAATAATAGTAAAGCAACACCAAATCCTATAATTACTTTTTATAGTTTAAGAGAAGCGCGTTTATTTTTAGAACGTGTTTGCGAGCAGTTTAAATTGTGTCCTAAATTTTGTCATTTACAAGAAGGTGTAAGCCAGTGTTCGCACTTTACCATAAAAAACTGCAAAGGTGTTTGTAAAGGAGATGAAGAAATTACAAGTTATAACGAACGTGTTACAAATGCTATATGCCAAATAGTAAATGATAGCCAAGATATTATTTTAAAAGAAAAAGGAAGAAATAATAATGAAGAGGCTTTTGTTATTATTAAAAATGGAACATATTTAGGTTACGGTTTTATAGATAAAAACGAACAAATAACTCATGAAAATGAACTTGAAAACCATCTAATAAAGCAAAAAGATAATAGTGATGTACAAGGCATTTTACGAAAAGTAATATTAAAAGCTTATTAAATGGTATTAGAAATAGCTAACATTGTTATAGCTTTTGGCTTGGTTGTTTTAATATGGTCTGTGCAACTATTAATTTATCCATCTTTTAAATATTACACAAAAAATAACCTTTATACTTGGCATAAAAAATACACAATATTAATGTCTGTGTTAGTTATACCATTAATGCTTAGCCAATTAATAATCGCTGCAATTGCATTATTAAAAACAGGAAGTTTTATTTTATACATTCATTTTACTCTAGTTTGTTTAACTTGGATATCTACCTTGTTAATATTTGTGCCATTACACAATGTTATTTCTAATCAAAATGCTACAAAAAACACATTAAAAAAATTAGTAAAACTAAATTGGTTACGTGTAATACTTTGGTCTTTTATTTTTATCATTTCAATTTTAAATCTTTAATAAAACATAAACACAATATTTTCGGCATAATTAGTGTTTACAATTTCTATATTTGAAACTTAAACATATTTATGAAACATTTATTTTTATTTCTAGCACTTGGTTTTTTGTTAACAGCAAACGCTCAAAACAATGCCTTTAAAGCAGATGAAAAGCTAACTTTTACAGCTGGTTACAGTATGTCTGGATTAATGACGGATTTTGCACAGGTGACTATGGAAACTAGCAGTGTTAAAACTAAAAACGGATCGTTATTACGTTTAAAATGTAAAGCAACAACCTATACTAAATGGGACAATTTTTTTAAAATTAGAGACCTTTACGAAAGTTATGTAAATCCAACAACATTAACGCCTTATTTATACAAACGTGATATAAATGAAGGTGGACACTATAAGTTTGTAAAGTATAATTTTAATCATAAAAAAAAATCTGTTAAAAGTTTAATTAGAAAGAAAAGTAAAAATTTTGAATCTGGTTTTTGGGATAGAAATGAGACTGTTAAAATTAAAGGCAACACTAAAGATATTGTAACAACAATCTACCATTTAAGAAATTTAGATATTAAAAAAGCAAGCATTGGAGACAGTGATACTTTTACAGTATTATTTGATAATGAAGAAACTAAATTTAGATTTACATACTTAGCTAAAGAGACCATAAATACTGCAATAGGAAAGAAAGAATGTTATAAATTACGTATTAGCTTAGAAAATAACGACGCTCTAAAAGGAAATAGCAACTTTTTGTGGTTAACGGCAGACGAAAATAAAATTCCAGTATATGCAAAATTTAAAGTTGCAGTAGGTAGTGGAGAATTAAAAATTAAAAGCGCAACCGGTTTAAAAAATTAATATAATTATGAGATTATTATTTATTATTTTAGGATTAATAAGTTCTATTTTAGCTGTTATTTTAGCAGTTTTACCATTATCAAATTTTGCTTTTTTTCCAGCAATAGCAGCATTAATTTTCGGGATTTTAGCTTTTATTAAAAGTCGCCAAGAAAACAAAACAAAACATACTGTACAATTAATATTCTTACTAACTATAATTGCTTTAGCATTAGCAACTTTTAAGTCTATTACTGCTACCACAGAAATTGGAGATACCGAACAGTTAGAGCAACTTGATGAAAACTCGCTTGAAGACTCTAAAGAAGAGCTTGATGAGATTGATATTTCTGAGTAACATTAAATAATTGTAAGAATTTATATATATATTTGATATCCAAATATATAAATTTAATGAAATCTCTTATTATAGCCTCTGCTTTTCTTATTGTTGGTTCCTGCGCAGAAACAAAATACAGTACCAAGATTGAGAACCTTGAAAACAGTGTAGAAATAATAGATAGTGAGTTAATAACTAAATATTCAAACTCTATAACTGCTAAAGATTTAAAAAACAGATTAGCAATTTTTACTTCGGAAGAGTTTCAAGGTCGTGCTACAGGAACAGAAGGACAAAAAAAAGCTACAAACTACCTAAGAAATTTTTATAAAAACAAAGGTATTGCACCTGTAATTAAAGACTCTACATACTTTCAAACTATTCCAGCAGATTTTTTTCCAAAAGACATTGGTGCATCAGAAAATGTTTTAGCATATATAAAAGGAACCGAAAAACCCGAAGAAGTATTAATTATTTCTGGTCATTTAGACCATCTTGGTATTGAAGACGATACCATTTATTTTGGAGCAGACGATAATGGCTCCGGATCTATGGCTATAACAGAAATTGCCGAAGCTTTTAAATTAGCAGAGTCACAAGGCAATGCTCCAAAAAGAAGTATTCTGTTTTTACATCTTACAGCAGAAGAAATTGGACTACAAGGCTCAAAGTTTTATGTAGAAAATCCTGTTTTTAAACTAGACAAAACAATAGCAAATCTAAATATAGATATGATAGGTCGTGTGGACGATAGACACAAAGACAATCCAGATTACATCTATATTATTGGAGCAGATAGAATTAGTAAAGAGTTAAACTATATTTCTGCAAAAACAAATGAAACCTTTACAAATCTAGAGTTAGACTATAAATACAACGCAGAAAACGATAGAAATAGATATTATTTTAGAAGTGACCACTACAATTTTGCAAAACAAAATGTTCCTGTAATTTTTTATTTTAATGGAGAGCATCCAGATTACCATAAACCAACAGATACTCCAGACAAAATAAATTACCCTCTTTTAGCAAAACGCACAAAACTAATTTTTGCAACTGCATGGCAATTAGCCAATAAAACAGAGCTTTTAACTCATAATGAAGATATTTAAATTAAATATAATTAACAATTATATTTCTTGTATTTTTACCTTAAATTAATCCACTACATTAAAATGAAAAAGATATTATCCCTATTTACTATTTCGTTATTAGTTGCAGCTTGTGGCACTTCTAAAAATAAAACAGCTACAGTAAAAGCACCTGCAGATCCAATAAAATATGCTGAAACAATTACTGCAGAAGATTTAAAAACTTCGCTTTATGTTTACGCTGGAGACAAGTTTCAAGGTCGTGAAACTGGTAAAGAAGGCGAAAAGATGGCTATCAATTTTCTAAAAAAACATTATACAGAAGATGGTATTTCTGCTGCTAAAAGTGATGGAAACTATTTTCAAGATGTGCCATTAGTAATTTCAGCAACTCCAGATGTAAAAGTTACTGTCAATGGAAAAACTTTTACAAACATAGATGATTATGTATCTGTTTCTACTGCTAAAGATGGTACTTTAAATACTAAGGATATCGTTTTTGCAGGTTTTGGAATTGAAGATAGTAACTATTCAAATTACAAAAATTTAGATGTAAACGGTAAAGTTGTTGTTATTCGTTCTGGTGAACCTAAGAATGTAGATGGTAAGTATGTAATATCTGGAACAGATAAAGCTTCTAAATGGTCTAATTTTCGTCAAGAATTTGCCTCTAAACAAGAAATTGCAAAAAGTAAAGGCGCAAAAGCACTTTTGTTTTATTACCCAGAAGTTTATGCAATGGCTGCTAACCGATTTGGTCGCTCTAGTGGACGTATGAGTTTAGCTGGTGGATCAGACGCTATGTATTATATGCTAATTAACACAAACTTAGCTAAAGCTTTAGTTAGTGATATTGAAACTAACGAAAAATCGATGTCTTTAAAATCTGATCTTTCAATTAACTATAAAAATAATTCTGAAAATATAGCTGCTAATAATGTAGCTGCTATTATTAGAGGAAGTGAAAAACCAAATGAATACATTGTTATATCTGCTCACTTAGATCACGAAGGTATTAAAGATGGTATAGTTTACAATGGAGCAGACGATGATGGTTCTGGTACAGTTGCCGTTTTAGAAATAGCTGAAGCTTTTGCTAAAGCTAAAAAAGATGGTAATGGTCCTAAACGTTCTATAGTTTTTCTAAATGTTACTGGAGAAGAAAAAGGTTTATTAGGCTCAAAGCATTACACAGATAATGATCCTATTTTTCCATTAGCAGATACTGTTGCCGATTTAAACATAGACATGATTGGTCGTACAGATCCAAAACGTGAAAAGAAAAACAGAAATTACGTTTACTTAATTGGAAGTGATAAACTAAGTACAGAATTACACAACATCTCTGAAATGATAAATACTAAGTATATGAATATAGATTTAGATTATACATTTAACGATGAAAACGATCCAAATCGTTACTATTTTAGAAGTGACCATTATAACTTTGCAAAAAATAATGTTCCAGTTATTTTCTATTTTAATGGCACACATGATGATTATCACCAACCAGGAGATACACCAGATAAAATTCAATACGATTTATTAGAAAACAGAGCACGATTAGTATTTTATACAGCTTGGGAACTAGCTAACAGAGAAGCTAGAATTGTAGTTGATAAAGCTGCTAAATAAATATTCGAAAGGTCTTAATTAAGTACTAATCGTTCTTAATTAAAGACAAAAAAACAAAAAAGGTTCAAGATGAAATTTTATTATCTTGAACCTTTTTTTATTAATTTTTTTGCAATTAATTATGACAGAAAGTAAAAGACTAAAAATTGGCGAAGGTAAAATAAGTGGTTATCTATCAATTTTCCTTGCAGTAATATCTTTAGGTTTTGTTATTTGTGCGTATTTTCCAGATACATTTACAACTAAAGATTTTAGAGCTATTTATAATCCGCAAATTGTAAAATGGTCAATTTTAGCTGTATTAGTACTCTCTTTTATTTTTGCATTTAGTAGTTTAATTTTAAGCAAAAAAAAACGCTATGGTTTTATTTCTACAATAATTATAGCTATTACCATTTTATTAGGCACTGCATTACCAGAAGGCTCAGGTATTCAAGATCAATCTGTAACTATTGGTTTAGATTGGTTACTAATAGATGTGTTAGTTTCGGCAATAGTATTTATTCCCATAGAATTATTTCTACCAAAACGTTTAAATCAATCTAAATTTCACGAAGAATGGAGAACAGATTTGGTTTACTTTATTGTGAGTCATTTGTTTATTCAAATTATAGGTGTTATTGTACAATTTCCTGCTGTAAACCTATTTAAAAGTATAGGTTTAGAAAGTTTTCAAGCAACAATACAATCTATTCCTTTTATTCCACAATTATTTATAGCACTATTAGTTTCAGATTTATTTCAATATACTTCACATTATTTCTTTCATAAAATTCCATATTTATGGCGTTTTCACGCAGTACATCACTCTACAAAACATTTAGATTGGTTAGCAGGATCAAGAACACATTTTTTTGATTTAGTTGTAGTAAGAGCCATGTCTTTTATTCCTATTTATGTTTGTGGTTTTAGTAGCTCTGTATTTTTCACCTATATCGTTATTGTTTCTTTTCAAGCGGTATTAGCACATGCTAATACAAGAATAAACTTTGGTTTTTTAAAATATGTATTTGTTACACCACAATACCATCATTGGCATCATTCTGACGATCCAAAGGCTTACGATAAAAATTTCGCAATTCACTTTCCTTTTATAGATATGATTTTTGGCACCTACTATCCAATGGGAAGCGATTGGCCAGAAAGTACAGGTTTAGGAGATGTAAAGTACCCTAAAGGCTTTGCCAAACAATTTGTTTATCCTTTTGTGAAGAACCCTCAAGAAGATTTAGAGGATGCAAGCGAAAGATAAAAGACCAAATAACACGTTGGCATTAATATACCAACCAACTCAAAAAAAAACATTTTGAAATTTGAAATAAATGATTACAAAAAGACTTTTTAGATTTATTAAACGATATACCATTGGATTGATAATCTTTCTATTAATTGCTTTAATTGGACTTTACATATATTTTGTAAAATTAGATAAACTCGACTCTGAATTAAAAATCCCTCAAATCTCATTAGAAAATCAATTTGATGAATTGAAATCGTTTGGTGATTATAAAGGAAAAGTGCTTTTAGTAGATTTTTGGTTTCAAGGTTGTAAACCTTGTTTAAAAGAAATGAAATTCTTTCCAGAGTTACTAAAAAAATATGATTCAGAATTAGCAATAATGAGTATAAGTATTGACCCAAAAGAAACGACTGAATATATCCTTGAACAAAAACCTGCACCTTGGAATTTTTTACTTTCTGACAATAAAAGCTGGACTTTTTATAATGTAAATGGTAGGAAAGATAGACTAATAAAAGATTTAAAAATAATTGAATATCCAACATATTTATTATTTGATAAAAATGGAGAATTAATTAGTACGCCAAGAAACGGTATTGCAGCTCTTGAAAATAAATTAGGAGGAATATTTAGTCACAACTTGATATTTAAAACTGATAGATATATAGAATTAGCGGAAAAGTTTCCTTATTTAATCATTCCATATACGATAGTAGTTTTTTTAATATTATTAATTCAACTATTAATATTTGGAGTTAAGAAATTGATTAGAAATAAAAATACACTTCAAAACTAATACAACAAAAAAAGCTTCTCATTTCTGAGAAGCTTTTTGCTTTTGGGTGAAAGACGGGATTCGAACCCGCGACCCTCGGTACCACAAACCGATGCTCTAACCAACTGAGCTACAATCACCATTTATACGCATTTTTATAATGCGTTTGCAAATGTAAATTAATTCCTTTTTACTACAAAGACTTTTATTACTATTTTGAGTAAATTTTAGTGTTTTTTATTTTATATCGAATAAGCTATCAACCGTTATATAACGTTCTACCGTAAAACCTTCTGCGTAATCCACTCCTACTAAGCGACCTAAGTCTTTGGCTCTATAATTAATACTATCTATAAACGTTTTACTTGTAATTGGTGTCTCGGGCTCGTCACTTTTAATATTAAAAAATTGAGTTTGATAAGCGTCCACTGCTTTTTGTTTTATTTCCATAAAATCTGAAATATCTACTACAAAATCTGGCTCTAAGTTTTTCCATTGTATGTAGTGATATACATGCTTTGGTCTCCATTGTACTTGATTCATGCCATCAAGTTCTGTTTTTATTCTAATTAAACCACTTAAAAAACAGGCATCACTAACCAATTTACTTCCTTTTCCATGATCGATATGTCTATCATCAACAGCATTACAAAGCACAATGTTAGGTTGGTACTTTCTAAGCATTTTTATTATTTCTAATTGATGCTTTTTATCGTTAATAAAAAAACCATCTGCAAAACCCAGATTCTCTCTAGCTGATAAACCTAAAATTTTAGCTGCATTGGCAGCTTCAGTTTTTCTGCTTTCTACAGTTCCTCTGGTACCTAATTCACCTTTTGTTAAATCTATTACGCCGACTTTTTTACCTTCTGCAACAGCTTTTGCAATAGTTCCGCCTGCTCCTAATTCTATATCGTCTGGATGTGCGCCAAAGGCTAGTATATCTAATTTCATTAAAATATTTATTTTGTTTCCGTGAAAACGGAAATCTAATTATTTATTTTTTATTTAATCCAATCTTGTTGTTCAGCTATAGTTAAAAAAGTCCAAGCTACTACTCTACTTTTCTTGTTACCTTGCGCCATCTCTATTACTTTAACTGTAGTTGCGCCTAATTTGGCTAACGACTTTTTCATAGACTTTATATTGTCTTTACTAGATACTAAGCTTGTGTACCAAAAACATTGTGTTTTAAATAAAGAACTCTCGTAAAGGTAGGTATGTAAAAATGCTTTTTCTCCTCCTTTAAAACATAATTCGTGTGCTTGACCTGCAAAATTTCTTGTAACTGAGTCTGTAAGTTTTCCTAAACCTTTCAGTTTTCTTGTTGTGGCTTCAAATGCTTCAGCTTCGTCTTTATAAAATGGTGGATTACAAATGGATGCTGAAAATTTACTGGTTGCATTAATAACACCTTTAAAAACACTATCTGCATTTGGTTGATGCTTTAAAGTTATAGCCTTTTTTAACTTGTTTTTAATGATTATTTTTTCCGCGTAAGCGATAGATTTTTTGTTACAATCTGTAGCTACAAATGTCCAGTTATATTCTGCGTTACCAAGTAAAGGGTAAATACATGATGCTCCAGTTCCTACATCTAAAATAGTAATATCTTTTTTTAATTTTGAAGTATTTAAAAGATCCCAAATAAGGTGTATATAATCTACTCTACCAGGAATTGGAGGACATAAATTAGTATCTGGGAATTGCCAAAAATCAATATTATAATGTGCCTTTAACAATGCTGTATTTAATGTTTTAACAGCTTTAGCATCTGCAAAATCGATAGTTTGTTTTTCGTATTTATTTACGAAAACAAAAGGTGTTAATTCTGGAAAAACTTCAGTTAGTTTTTTAAAATCGTAATCTTCTTTATGCTTGTTTTTTTTGTGCAAATCTTATAATTTATTTATGGCTTGTTGAATATCTACTTTTAAATCTTTTACTTCTTCTATGCCTACAGAAAACCTAATAAGCCCATCGCCAATTCCCATCTTATCTCTATCTTCTTGACTTAACAATGCATGAGATGTTTTTGCTGGATTTAAAACTGTACTCTCTACACCTGCTAAACTCATAGAAGCTTTAATTAAGTTTAAAGCTTTTTGAAACTTTTCAGAGTCTAATCCATCTGCTAATTCAAAAGATAACATGGCTCCAAAACCATGCATTTGCACTTTTGCTAATTTGTATTCTGGATGTGTTTTTAATCCTGGATAAAATACATTTTTAATAGCTTTATTTTTATTAAGCCATTTTGCCATTTTACCAGCATTTTTAGTTTGTTTTTTAACACGAAGTCCCATAGTTTTCATACTACGTTCTAACATCCAAACAGTAAAGTCGCTTAAACTACCTCCAAGGTTTTTAGATACATTCCAAATTCTATCCATATGCTCTTTAGAGCCTGCTATTGCTCCTGCACAAATATCACTATGTCCACCAAAATACTTGGTAGCAGAGTGCATTATTAAATCGATACCAAAATCTGCTGGATTTTGGTTTACAGGACTTGCAAACGTGTTGTCTATACTTGTAACAATAGATTTTTGTTTAGCTAAATCTGCTATAGCTTTGATATCTGTAATAGTTAGCAAAGGATTAGAAGGTGTTTCTATGTGAATTAGCTTAGTATTTGGTTTAATAGCAGCTTCAAAATCTTCAACTTTATAACCGTCTGTAAACGTAAATTCAATATTTAGTTTTGGAAACTCTTCTCTAATAAAATTACTTGTACCACCATATAATGTATTCTGTACTACAATATGGTCTCCTGATTTTAAAAAGGCTAAAAACATATGACTTATGGCAGCCATACCAGATCCAAATATCATTGCTGTTTCTTTATGTTCTAATGCTGCTATTTTTTTAGATAAATATTCTTGATTTGGTGTATTAAAATAACGCGGATAACGTTTAACATCAACATCTAAAAACTCGTAAGAACTTGACAAATAAATTGGCGACACTGCACCTTTAAATTGTTCGTCTTTAATTTCACCAACATGCGCACATATTGTATTTAAACCTAAACTTTTTTTACTCATACTGTAAAGATAACAATTGTTCCATTTTATGCTTCTATACTTATATGTAAAGATTATAAAATTCTAAAAAAATGTTAAAAACCAGCGGTTTAACAAGGTGTTAACGCAAAATATATAATCGTGTTTGTAATTTAGATGTATTATGATACAGATAGAAAAAAAGGATAACGCAGCATTTATTAAACAATCAGTAAATTATTTAGAAAACTTAGGATTCGAAGATATTAAAGCTGATGTGGAAGGATATGAACATCCAAAATCTTACATTAAACAAGATGAGGATATTAAAATTACTCCAGATATTACAGCGACACGAAAGACGAAAAAATATTACTTTGAAATTGGATTAAAAAGTGATAAGCCGTGTCTGTTAAAATCTAAATGGTGTTTTTTAGATGTATTAAGTAGAATGAATGAGCATAGGTTTAGAGTTATTACAACACGAGGACATTATAAATTTACGAATGACATGTTAACCGATTTGAATTTAAACAAAACATTAATTAAATTGTAATTACAATTTAATTAAATCGAAGCAGCGCGTGACTTTCCTCTACATGCGCTGTTTTTTTATGACTAAGATTGAGATTGTGCTTTTAGTAGCTTATTCTGTTCTTTCATAAGTTCTGTTAAATCTGAAAGCAGTTGAATGTCTTTTGGTGTTTTAACTGTAACATCTTTAGTGTCTTGAGATTTATCTCTTAACCTATTCATTGCTTTTACAACAAGAAAAACGGTTAAACCAATAACTGTGAAATCTATTAAAGCTTCCAACAAAGCACCATATTGTATAGCTACTTCTTCTACTGTTACTTTTCCAGCAGTATCAAAAACGCCTTGACGAAGGATCATTTTCTTACCCTGAAGACTAATTCCATCCGTCATTAAAGATAATGGTGGCATTAATACTCTTTTCACTAACACATCAATAACTTTATTAAAGGAAGCGCCAATAATTATACCTATTGCCATATCCATCATGTTTCCCTTTACGGCAAACTCTTTAAACTCTTTTAAAAATTTCATGTAATTGTCTTTAGTATTATTCCTTGAACTTATTATTATAAATTCTAATCATTGTAAAGGCCCAAATGACAACGCATATAGTAACAAAAATTGAGAAATATAATATGAATTTATTTGGGTCCATTATCAACAAGTTTAAAAAAAATCAATATACCAATAATTGTTGGAGCCCATAAACCAAGAAATATGCCATGAAGTTGGTGACCTGTTAAAAACAAATACTCAGCGATAACTATTATAATTATACAAAGAAATAATACTAAGGCATTGTGTATACCTATTTTTTTTATGTAGTTCATTTTAAAAATAGTTAGAAAACTAAAGATAATAATTAATTGGCAAATTTTAAAATAGATTATTTTTTATAGAACTTTTTGTACTTGATATATGCAAAAAAACCAAGTAATGCTACTATTGCGCATGTTAAAGCTATAAACTGTAAACTTACTATTTGATCTCCACTTGCATAAGAATGCAAACCTGCTAGGTAAAAATTAACACCAAAATACGTCATCATTATACTTGCAAAAGCAATTATAGACATGAGGTTAAAAAACCAACGTCCACGTAATCCTGGAACTAATCTCATATGGATTACAAAGGCATAAACCATAATACTAATTAAAGCCCAAGTTTCTTTTGGGTCCCAGCCCCAATAACGTCCCCAACTTTCGTTTGCCCATTGTCCACCAAGAAAATTACCAATGGTTAACATCACTAAACCTACGGTTAAAGCCATTTCATTAACAATTGTAAGTTCTTTTATATTTATAAGCATTCGCTTTTTGTTTTTCTCGTTGGTTAAAATCATGAGAAATAATACAACTATACCTATTATCAAACCTAAAGTAAATGGTCCATAACTAGCAACAATAACAGAAACATGAATCATTAACCAGTAACTATTTAAAACTGGCTGTAGATTTGCTATTGCTGGATCTAACCAACTTTGGTTTGCAAAAAACAAGATTATAGCAACCATAAACGTAGCAGATGCTATGGTTAAATTACTTTTTCTACCCAATGCTAAACCAAAAAACATAGACGACCAAGCTACATAAAGCATGGTCTCGTATGTATCTGTCCATGGTACGTGACCAGAAATATACCATCTTGCAACTAGACCAAAGGTGTGTAATAAAAATATGGCAAAGACTGTGTATTTTAAAACATTTACAGAAACGTCTATTACTCTGCTTTTATCTTTTACTATTTGAATAATTAAAAGAATAAACATAACAATACCAGCTAATGTATAGTATCTGTAAAGTTTCTTAAAAACGTCGAACTTATTATATTTAATTTCGGCTTCTATTTTATTATCTGTTAGCATAACAGCAGAACCTAATTTTTTCTGATTCTTTTTGAAAGCAGTTAAAAATTCTTCAGCTTTAGAATAATCTCCAGATATTTTTGCTTTTCCTAAACGGAAAAAATAAATATCTAAACTGTTTTTAACAAAGGAGAGATAAGCCGAATCTTTAATTTTAGTATTGTAACCTTCCTTTTTAAATTCGTAATTAGAAATCCACTTATTATTAGCATCATCTGGAAGTGGGAATATTTTTAACGATAAACCTTCTAAAGTATTAGATAATAAATTAAAACGCTGGTTAGCCTTTAGCATTTCTTTTTGGTAACCTGTTTTAATTTCATTTTTGTTAGCTTCCTCTAAATATGGTCCCAATTTATACTGAAAATCGTCTGTAAAAAAATCTAAAAGCGTAACATACTTTTGCCTTTTTGGAACACCAATAATAGATCTAATAGAATCTGCTTGCATTGGTTTTAAGTATATAAAAGGAACGTTATACCAAAACATTGGACTTTCTTGAATACTTAAAAATACTTGATTGGCATCTAAACCTTCGTAAGTGTCTTTTTTGCTTATTTTTCTTAGTAATTCTGATGCGTATGTATGTACAGGCATCATTCTACCATCTAAATCCTGAATAACGGTTTTACTAAACGACTCTGCATGTTCTTTAGAGGCTACATTTGCTTTTAAAATAGAATCTATTTGAAACTTTGTAGGTCGTTCTCTTTTTTTATTCTCATGGTCATGACCATCACCTTCAAAATGTGCTTCAGTTGTTGGCTTTTGTTCACTGTGGTTGTGGCCATCGTCTGCGCTGTGTTGCTCTTGTGCAAAACCTGATAATGTGAAACATAATAACAACATTGTTATTATTTTTTCTTTTGTAATACCTTTTTCTTTCTTACTAATATTACCACTCACCTCTCTATTTTTATCTATTTTATTGAGTGAGCGCCTTAAATCTGCAAAGCGTGTGTTTTTATCGAAAAGTATTGCCATTAAACCAAAATAGAGTAGAAAGTAACCAATGTAAGTTAACCAAGTTCCCCAAAAATCGTGATTTACAGAAAGTATGGTACGTTGCTCCTCATTATCGAAACCTGATTGAAAAAACCTGTAACCTCGATGGTCTAAAACGTTATTCATAAAAATTTTATAATCAAAACTTCCTTTTTCTTCGTCTAGAATTGTTACTTGACTTGAGAATGCAGAATAACTATTTTCTGTACCTGGATATTTGTCTGCAACAAAGTCGTTTAGTTTAATACTAAAAGGCAAATCTTTAACTTTAGATCCGAATTTTAAATCCACACCTAAACCTCCAATATCTATAGATTTCCATTGGTTATTAGTACCAAGTCCACCCAAAATATTTACTTTTTTAGTTTCACCATTTGCAGATACATTAACCACAATACCATCTTCATCACTTTTTAATAATCTAGATTTTTTTACAATACCAAAATCACCTTGAGTCACTGGTTTTGGGAACACCATTTGCATATTACCAATTACATATCTAGAACGTAACATTAATGGTTGGATACTATCTTTTACTAGCTTACCTTCAGACATGGTTGCCATTTGAAGATATTCACCTTCAAAAGGAGAGTCTATAGTTAATCCGTTTTCACTGTCAACAATATTAATTGCACCTTTTTTAGGGCTGTTTAGCGTAAAAATAATATTATGTATTTTTTGATCTTTACCAGATTCTAAATAGTGATTATGAGGTGCTCCATCTCCTGCTTCAACTATTTTAAGGTATAATTTTCCAGTATCGTTTGGAATAACATCCTCTTCAGCATTAGCAATAAATTTATCTAGCGTTATTGTTACAGGAATAGTATCGTAAGTAGTATTAATACTTAAAGTATTATTTAGTCTTTCAGAAAAATCAACCTTTTCTTCTATTCGCAATCTTTGTGCAACGTCATTTATTTTATAATCGCCATTTACTAATGCAATAACGTAGGTTTTTTCAGAAAGAAAAACATTTTCAGTTTCACCTTCAAAAATTGGCATTTTACCTTCATATCCAATATATCTGGTAACAAAAGCGCCAACAAGAATTAATATAAAAGATAAATGCAAGGTTAGTGTTGCCCATTTCTCTTTTTTGTATAAACGGAATCTAAAAATATTACCAACAAAATTAACAACAAAAAGTGCTTGAATAACTTCAAACCACCAAGCGTTATAAATCCAATATCTAGAGTAAGGTGTTGGTGAGGTTTCCATACCAGCATCCATAAAAGTACCAATACCCATGGCAACTGCGTAAACAATAAATAAAGTGGCTGTTAAACGTGTAGAAAAGAGGATTTTTGCGAGTTTATTTTGCATAATATCAAAGCTCTATTTAGCTCGTGCAAAGATAATCCTTTTTGTTTGTTTTATTTGACTGAAAAACGAGGAATTATTGTTAAAATCATGATTCTTTTTTGTCTCTAGCTTCAAATATTTTAAGGTACAAAAATGAGCCCATTTTTCTTGCTCGACGCTTTGCATTATCTGCAACTTCGCCTTCAAATAATTCGTCTATAGTTTGCATCCAATGGTTTAACCAGATTCCAAAATGCAACTCTGTAATACCATTATTATTATCGCTATCTACTTTTACGTGAACCTCAAGTGGGTTGCCTTTATATTTATGCTCTATTTTTTTTGTAAAAAACAAGCTTGATTCCCAAAATATAGTTAAGTGGTTTAAATGACTATCCCAATCGTTTATAACATTATTAAATATAGGTCCTAACGTATTATCTTTTCTCACTTTTTTGTAAAATAAATCTACTAATAAAGTGACATCCTCTCGTGTATTTATATCTTTTTTATTCATTGTTTACAAAGATAATAGAAACATCTTTTATTTAATCTTTTGGTTGGTTATTTTAGCACTATGATTTCAGTAGTACTTTTAGGCGCAGGAAATGTAGCCACACACCTATTTAAGGCTTTTTATGCTTCGGAAGAAGCAGAAATAAAGCAATGGTATAACCGTAGTTTAAAAACAATAGATAAATATAAAAACAAAGTTGAAGTTATAGACGATTTAACGTTGTTAGTTGAAGCAGACCTTTATATTTTGGCAGTTAGCGATGATGCTATTGAAGACCTGTCTAAACACTTACCATTTGAAAACAGATTAGTAGTACATACTTCTGGTAGTACAAGTTTGTATGCTGTGGATATGAAACAAAAACGAGGTGTTTTTTATCCGTTACAAACATTCTCTAAAGCTGCAGATTTAGATTTTAAAGACGTTCCTATTTGTATTGAAACTTTAAAGAAAACAGACTTACCAATTTTAAAACAATTAGCACAAGCTATTGGCTGCAAAAGTCATAAAGTAAATAGTGACCAAAGGCAAGCATTGCATTTGGCTGCTGTGTTTGTAAATAATTTTACAAATCAGTTATATAGAATGGCGCACGAAATAACAGAAATGAATGGTGCAGAATTCGATATTTTAAAACCATTAATTAAAGAAACTGCTAATAAAATTGAATCGCTCTCTCCTTATTTAGCGCAAACTGGTCCTGCTTTACGAAACGATAAGAAAACTATAAAAAGGCATTTAAAACAACTAGAAAACGACCAACATAAAGCCGTTTACGAGTTGTTAACCAAATCCATAAAAAAAACACATGGCATACGATAAAAGTTATAAGGAATATTTAGAAAACATCAGTACTTTTATTTTTGATGTAGATGGTGTTTTAACAGATGGTTCTCTTACCATTACTGCTACAGGAGACATGCTAAGAACCATGAATGTTAAAGATGGTTATGCACTAAAACAAGCATTAAACAAAGGTTATAACGTTTGTATTATTTCTGGAGGCACAAACGAAGGTGTTAGAAAACGTTTAGAAAACTTAGGCTTTAAAGATATTTATCTTGGCGCTCATAATAAAATTGAACAATTTCAAGACTATATTAAATCTAATAATATAAAACCAGAAAATGTGTTATATATGGGAGACGACATACCAGATATTCCAGTAATGGAATTAGTAGGTTTAGCTACTTGCCCTCAAGATGCTGTGCAGGAAGTTAAAAGTGTTTCAAAATACATTTCGCACATAAAAGGCGGAAAAGGCTGTGTTCGCGATGTAATAGAACAAGTACTGAAAGTAAAAAACGATTGGAATACCTACTTTGATGCTTCTATATAATATTAATTTTGACCAGAAATAAAAGAAGACATAAAACAGGTTTTGGTTACATTGGAGCAGGAAATGATGCTTCAGTGTTTAATAGAAAACCTAAACAGGTGTTTTCAAAATTAAAAAATGAATTAAATAGTAAAAGTGATTCAGAATTTAAATTAAAATTTACTGATGTAGCACTTTCTGATGAAGACAAAGCAAAGATTTAAAATGATATTCGTTCTAAAAATAGACGAAAAAACATACAAATATTAATACTTTCGGTTATTATTGTTATTCCAATAATTTTTGGAATTATAGCATTAATTGAAGGTGTATTATTAAAATATAAATAGACATTGAATTTATTAAACCTTATCCGTTGGAAAAATTTATTAATGATTGCTGTTGTCCAGCTTTTAATTAAATATGCCTTATTTCCAGCCTTTGCAATGGACACTACTTTAAGTACTTTTAGTTTTGTTATACTAATTATTTCTACACTTTGTATTGCAGCAGGTGGTTATATTATTAACGATATCTACGATATAGAAACCGATGCCATAAACAAACCAAACAAAGTAGTTATTGGTAAAAGCATTACAGAAAGTACTGCCAATAAATTATACATTGCATTCACTTTTATTGGTGTTTGTTTAGGTTTTTATTTATCTAACAAAGTAGGTAAACCACCATTTTTTGGGCTTTTTGTAATAATAGCAGCTTCGCTTTATGTTTATGCCTCTTATTTAAAACAAATTGCTGTTGTTGGTAACATTATTGTATCTGTACTAGTTGCATTAAGCTTACTAATTGTTGGTATTTTTGAACTTATTCCTGCAATAACTATTGAGAACAAAACTGCACAATCTACAATGTTAGAAGTCCTTACTGATTTTGCTGTGTTTGCGTTTTTAATTAATTTTATTCGTGAAATTGTTAAAGACATTCAAGATGTAGATGGAGACCATAAAGCAGGCATGCAAACCTTACCAATTCTATTTGGAAAAATGCGTACCTCTAAAATTGCAATGGTTTTAACTTTAATAACAATAGCAATAATTGTGTATTATTTAGTCTCCTTTTTGTTTATGCACGTTACAGTAATTCTATATTTTTTAATTGCAGTTGTAGGACCTTTAATATACATTGCTATTAAAATGTTTACTGCCGAAAACAAAATACATTTTAAACACATTAGCTTCATACTTAAACTAGTAATGATTACTGGAATGTTAGCAATGGTAATTTATAGATTAGTCCTTTAAATATGTTATACGAAAAACTTAAAAACAGACACATTATTCTGGCATCTGGTTCGCCAAGACGTCATCAGTTTCTAAGAGACTTAGGGTTAGATTTCGAAATACGTTTAAAAGACACTAAAGAAGATTATCCTTCAACGTTATTACATTATGAAATTAGCGATTACCTAGCGCAATTAAAGTCATTACCTTTTATTAAAGAGTTAAAAGAGGAAGACATTTTAATTACTAGCGACACTATAGTTTGGCATAAGTCTGGAGCTTTAGGCAAACCACAAAATAATGATGAAGCATTTGCAATGCTTAAATCTTTAAGTAACGCTACGCATGAGGTTATCACCTCTATTTGTGTGCGTACAAAAATCTTTCAAAAAACAGTAAATGCTGTAACAAAAGTAACGTTTAAAGCTTTTACAGATGATGAAATTTGGCATTACATTAAAACCTGCTCACCACTTGATAAAGCTGGTGCTTATGGTATTCAAGAATGGATTGGGCAAATAGGTGTTATAGGCATAGAAGGCTCTTATTTTAATGTTATGGGCTTGCCAACACATTTACTTTACGAAACGTTAAATACTATTGCAGACGACTATTAGGTTTGTATTTTTATAAAAAAGAATCCAATGAAAAAAATAGCACTACTTATTTCAATCCTTTGCTTATTTATTATAGTATTATCTTGTAAAAAAGAAGAGACCAAAGCTTTAGCAGCTTTAGAAACTACTATTCCAACTGAAGCAATTACTAAACCTGAAGCTTTTAAACCCTCAAAAGAATTTAATGACTATTGGTACGCAGGAGAAGCAGAAATTTCTTCGTACAAACTAGAGCAATCACGTTATGGAGAAATAAGAAATGGCTCTGCTGTTTTAGTTTTTGTAACCGAACCTTTTTTACCAAAAAAACAAGTAAAAGCAGATTACAGCAACCCATCTAATATTAATGTTTTAAAGCTAAACAGAACTAAGAACTTTGTTACTGGTATTTATCCATATTCTATTATGCAAAGCACCTTTTTTCCTATTGAAAATAACCAACATGCTATAAAAGTAAGTAGTTCTGTGCAGGAATGGTGTGGTCATGCATTCACACAATTAAACAATCGTGAGCAATTTGAAATAGATGCACACTCCTATTTTGAAAGCGAAGCAGACACTAATTTTAAATTAGACAAAGCCCTTTTAGAAAACGAAATATGGACGCAATTACGTATCGATCCAAAAAGCCTTCCTGTTGGAGATATTGCTATTATACCTTCTTTAGAATATATTCAATTAAACCATAAGCCAATTAAACCTTATAAGGCTTTTTCAGAATTAAAAAACTATACTTACACTATTAACTATACTAATTTAAATCGTAAGCTAACCATTAATTTTAATCCAGAATTTCCTCACGACATATTAAGCTGGGAAGAAAGCATTAATGGAAATAGTACTAAAGCCAGTAAATTAAAAACAATTAAATCTGCTTATTGGAGTAAAAAGAATATTAGAGACCAAGTGCTAAGAAAAACACTTTTATTAGAATAAAATACAGTTGTTTTTCGATAACATTCCAGAACTGCATTATAAATACAGTTATCAAGTACTTTGGATTGTGATGATTGTTATTTTCTTAGGATTGATTTATTAGTTTAAGCGGAAGAAGTGGTTGTAATAAAATTAAGTTTCAAATAAAAAAGCCTCAGTAAAACTGAAGCTTTTTTTATTACATTTAATATTTTCTTAATTCCCACCAACCCTAGTAATCTTAGCACCAATCTTTTGTAAACGTTCTACAATATGTTGGTAACCACGATCTATCTGCTCGATATTATGGATTGTTGATGTTCCTTTTGCAGACAGTGCAGCAATTAATAATGAGATTCCAGCTCTAATATCTGGAGATACCATTGTTGTTGCTTTTAGTTGCGATTTAAAATCGTGTCCCATTACTGTTGCTCTGTGAGGATCGCAAAGAATAATTTTTGCTCCCATATCAATCAGTTTATCTGTGAAGAATAAACGGCTTTCAAACATTTTTTGATGCACTAACACTTCGCCTTTGGCTTGTGTAGCAACCACTAACACGATGCTTAATAAATCTGGAGTAAATCCAGGCCAAGGTGCATCTGCAATTGTAAGAATAGAACCGTCGATATAGTTTTGTATTTCGTAACCATCTTTATGAGCAGGAATATAAATATCGTCACCTTTTCTTTCTAAAGTAATTCCTAATTTAGCAAACACATTTGGTATTTGTCCTAAATCGTCCCAGCTTACATTTTTAATGGTTAATTCACTTTTTGTCATGGCAGCTAAACCAATCCAACTTCCAATTTCAATCATGTCTGGAAGCATTGTGTGGTCTGTACCACCTAAAGCATCTACACCTTCAATAGTTAATAAATTAGAGCCAACACCAGAGATTTTGGCTCCCATTCTATTAAGCATCTTACATAACTGTTGTAAATAAGGCTCGCAAGCTGCATTATAAATTGTAGTTGTACCTTCTGCTAAAACAGCAGCCATTACAATATTTGCAGTTCCTGTTACAGAAGCTTCATCTAGAAGCATATCTGTACCAATTAATTTATCTGCTTCTACACCATAAAAATGGTCTTCTCTATTGTATCTAAATTTTGCGCCTAGATTAATAAAACCCTCAAAGTGCGTATCTAAACGACGACGACCAATTTTATCTCCTCCTGGTTTTGGTATGTAACCTTTGCCAAAACGTGCTAATAATGGACCAACCATCATAATTGAACCACGTAAACCACTACCTTCTTTTTTAAAACCAGCAGTTTGCATATAATCTAAATCTATAGCATCTGCTTGAAAAGAAAACGATCCTTCTCTTAATTTTTTAACTTTTACACCTAAGTTTTGTAATAGTGTAATTAGTTTATTTATATCAATAATATCTGGAATATTATTAATTGTTACTACTTCTGGAGTTAGTAAAACTGCACATAATATTTGTAGTGCTTCGTTTTTTGCGCCTTGTGGTTGTATATCGCCTTTAAGTTGGTGACCACCTTCAATTATAAATGTACCCATTTGTTGTATTAGTATCTCTTTTTACCTCTGTTATTAGAGTGGTTATTCTTTTTTTGGTGTCCTTTTTTATTCGATGTATTTGTGTACTTCTTTTTAGCACTAGACTTAATTAAAACTGCAGAGTCAGTTAATACTTCTGTGGATTCTTTAAGGTTAATTTTTCCATCGGATAATTCAAATAAATGATTATAAATTACATAATCTTCAACCGTATCTTTATTCCAATTCAAAAAACACTTTTTCATGTGGTTTGCAATGGTATAAGTTAAAGCTTCCTTTAAATCGCCATCTTCCCAAGACACAGCAACATCTACCATTGTTTTTATATTATTACCATAAAAACGATATTTTGGAAAATTTTGAGGATATTCTAGGTTTTCAGGACGTTCTTCAAGAACTTCTTTTAGTGGTTTATCGTATGGAGAATCTACATCTAATTCAAATTTAGACATGATAAACAATTGATCCCAAAGCTTGTGTTGAAAATCTGGTACATCTCGTAAATGCGGTTGTAAGTTTCCCATAACTGCAATAATAGCTTTTGCTACCTTGTTACGTTCTTCTTTTGTTTCTCTTGATTTAGCGAAATTAACCATCTTTTGAACATGTCTTCCATATTCTGGAATAATTAAATGTTCGCGCTCTGTGTTGTATTCTATATCGTCTATTAAATTCAAAATTGTGTGGAATTAGTGTATTGCATTGAAGTGTCTATGCTTTGGCAAAATACAAAATTGTTACAAGTTTTACGTAATATTTACAAAGAAATTACGCCTTCTATTTTTTTAGTAACCTCAACGTATTTTGCTATTACTGCATCTGGATTTTTCATTCTAACATTAATAGAAACACTAGTGTATTTTCCGTTGCTAGACTCTTTTTTATTAATAACAGCTTTTAAATGATTAAAAATAGTTTCTATTTTTTTAACTTTTTCAGCATCAGATTTTACTATAAATTTATATAAATATTCCGAAGGCCAAAGCGTTGTATCCTGCAAGCGCTCTTTAAGTTTTGCGTAAAATTCTTCTGGTTTTTCTACTTTGCTCATATTTTTTAATAATAGTTAACAAAGATAAGTTATCCTTGCATTTTTTTTATACCTTTTTTATTCCGAATTTTACAATTAAAATTACACCTAATTGAATACAAAAACAATTGTAATAACAGGAGGTCCAGGAAGTGGAAAAACTTCTATTATAGAAGAATTGACCAAAAGAGGATTTACCTGTTTTGAAGAAATTTCAAGACAAATAATTCTTAAAGCTAGAGAGGATGGGATTGAGCAATTATTTTTAACTAATCCTATACAATTTAGCGAATTGCTTTTAGAAGGTAGAATTAAGCAACATAGCGATGCTTTGGAGAGTAATAACGAGTTTGTTTTTCTAGACAGAGGTGTTCCCGATGTTCCTGCTTATATGGATTTTAAAGGTGATAGCTATCCTGCTTTTTTTGCTGAAGCTTGTAAAAATCACAAATACGATTCTGTTTTTATTTTAGCGCCTTGGCAAGATATTTTTATAAATGATAGCGAGCGTTACGAAAACTTCGATCAAGCTCTTGAGATTCATGAGAAACTATTAGAGACTTATACAAAACATGGTTACGACCTAAGAAATGTTCCTTTTGGTTCTATTGAAGCAAGAGCAGATCACATAATAAACGTTGTAAAAGCTTTATAAAGCATTTTGAATCATCCTATTAACATATTAGAACGTTATTGGAAATTCACCTCATTTAGACCGTTTCAAGAAGATATTATTAATTCGGTTTTAGAAGGAGAAGACACCTTTGCACTGCTACCAACAGGTGGAGGTAAATCTGTTTGTTTTCAAATTCCTGCACTTGTAAAAGAAGGTATATGTATTGTTATTTCACCTTTAGTAGCACTTATGAAAGACCAAGTGCAAGCATTACAAAATAAAGGCATTAAGGCAATGGCTTTAACTAGCGGAATATCTTATAAAGAGTTAGATACAAAACTTGATAATTGCATCTACGGAAACTATAAATTTCTCTACCTATCGCCAGAACGTTTACAACAAGATATTGTACAAGACCGCATAAGGCAAATGAATGTTAACCTAATTGCTGTGGACGAAGCACATTGCATTAGCCAATGGGGAAACGACTTTAGACCAAGCTATAAAAACATTGTTAAACTAAGAGAACTGCAACCTACCGTAAATGTTATTGCGTTAACTGCAAGTGCAATTCCAGAAGTGGTTGACGATATTATAAAAGAACTAGATTTTATTAGTCCTAAAGTATTTAAGCAATCCTTTTCAAGGCCTAATTTGGCTTACATGACATTTGCAGAAGAAGATAAATACTTTAGATTAAAAGCTATCTTAACAAAAAACAAAGCACCTTCTATAGTTTATGTTCGTAATAGAAAAGCCACTCAAGATATTTCTAGATTTCTTGAAAGCAATGAGTTTACTGCAACATTTTATCATGGTGGTTTAACAAATACCGAAAAAGATAAAGCTTTAGAGAATTGGATGAACAATAAAAAGCAAGTCATGGTTGCTACTAATGCTTTTGGAATGGGAATAGACAAACCAGACGTAAAAACAGTTATCCATTTAAACTTACCAGAGAGTTTAGAAAGCTACTTTCAAGAAGCTGGTCGTGCAGGTCGTGATGGTAATAAAGCCTTTGCTGTTATTTTAAAAAATAATAGCGATGATTTATTAGTTAAAAATCAATTTTTAAAAGTGCTGCCTAAAATCGATTTTATTAAGCTAGTTTACAGAAAATTAAGTAGTTATTTTCAAGTAGCCTATGGCGAAGGTGAAGAAGCCATTTTCGATTTCAATTTTAATAAGTTTTGCAAAACCTATGGCTTTAATACCCTTTTAGCTTATAATGCCATACAATTATTAGACAGAACAAGTATTATTACATTGTCTAAACAGTTTAACAACAAAACAACAGTATTGTTTACGGTTAGTAATAATGCCTTATTTAGTTATTTAGAAACACATCCTGAAATTAGTGTTATAGTAAAATCTATTCTACGCAATTATGGTGGTGCATTCGAGCAGGAAACAAAAATTAACACGTCGTTAATGGCTGGAAAAGCATCTTCAACCGAAGATAAAATAATTGAAGCTTTAACACTTTTAGAAAAAGCAGATATTATAACTTTAAAACATTCTAAAACTGATGCGCAAATTACCTATTTAGTACCTCGTGAAGACGATAAAACTATCAATAGAATTGCTAAAGTTATAAAACAACAAAACGCACTAAAGGAAAAACAGGTTTTATCTGTTTTAGAATATTCTAACAATAACAGCATTTGTAAAAGCGTACAACTACTCTCCTATTTTGAAGAAACCGAAATTTCAGACTGTGGCATTTGTTCTGTTTGTATAAAAAGAAAACCTAAGAAAAAGATTACTTCAGCAGATATAAAAAAGGAAATTATCCAAGCTTTAGAACATGGTGAATTATCATCGAGAGCATTATTTGAAAGTCTTAGTTTTTCCGAAGAAAATATAAACACGCAGTTAAAAGAATTACTTGAACACAGCATAATAAACATAACCAACACAAACACTTATAAATTAGCACACATATAATGAGTAAAAAAAGAGATTTAAGAATTGTATTTATGGGAACACCAGAATTTGCTGTAACCATTTTAGATACCTTACTAGAGAATGCGTTTAATATTGTTGGTGTTATTACTGCTCCAGACAAACCTGCTGGACGTGGAAGAAAATTAAACAAAAGCGCTGTAAAAGAATATGCGGAAACTAAAGGTCTTACTATTTTACAACCAACTAACTTAAAAAGTGAAGCCTTTTTGGAGGAATTAAAAGCCTTAGATGCTAATTTACAAATTATAGTAGCTTTTAGAATGCTACCAAAAGTAGTGTGGCAAATGCCAGAATATGGCACGTTTAATCTTCATGCCTCTCTATTGCCAAATTACCGTGGCGCAGCACCTATTAATTGGGCTATAATTAATGGAGAGACTAAAAGTGGTGTATCCACCTTTTTTATAGATGAAAAAATAGATACTGGTGAAATGATTTTACAAGAAGCAATAAGTATTGATGCTAACGAGAATGCTGGGAGTTTACACGACAAACTGATGCACTTAGGAAGCGACCTTGTTATTAAAACGGTTAAACACATAGCTATTGGAGATGTAAAAACCACACCTCAACCAGAAAACGCTATTTCTAGAACAGCTTATAAGCTAAATAAAAACAATTGTAAAATAGATTGGACAGCCTCTATAGATAGCATACATAATAAGATACGCGGTTTAAGTCCTTATCCAGCTGCTTGGTGTCAACTTGAAAACAATAAGGAGCTCTTAGATATTAAAATCTATACTGCAGAAAAAGAAATTATAGAACATAACTTTAAAGTTGGAAGTATTATTTCGAGCAAAAAAGAAGTAAAAGTAGCAGTAAAAGAAGGTTACATTAATATACTATATATTAAACTTCCAGGAAAGCGAACTATGGATACAAAATCACTGTTAAATGGTTATTCTTTAAAAACGGATGCCAAAATGCTCTAAAGCCTTATGGTTGCTATAAAAGTTAAAAGCCTTAAAAAACACTCGTCTTTATTAACAAATGCTCAAAGTTATTAACAAATTAGCGTATTTCCCTTGCTATTACTTGCATAGTAGCATAATCCGTATAAATTTGTAGGAGGATAACAAAAATATTGTTTACCAACTATTTATTAATAATTAAAATTTACATTATGAACAAAACGAATTTAATCGATGCTATGGCAGAACACGCAGGAATTACTAAAGCAGCTTCTAAGAAAGCTTTAGAATGTGCGTTAACTGAAATCGAAGGCGCTTTAAAACAAGGTGACAGAGTTTCATTAGTAGGATTTGGTTCTTGGTCAGTTTCTAAAAGAGCTGCAAGAGACGGAAGAAACCCACAAACAGGAAAGACTATTAAAATCAAAGCTAAAAACGTAGTAAAGTTTAAAGCTGGATCTGATTTAGCTGGTGCAGTAAACTAAGTTTACTCCATTATAATTTACAAAAGGCCTTCTTTATAGAAGGCTTTTTTATTATCTATATATTGATAAATCAATAAAAATATTGCTTATTTAATAAATATAGTTTACATTTATTTTATAAACATCTCTTTTATATGATATCAACCAAACCAACAAAAGGAGATTTGTTAGTCGCAGAACCATCAATAATTGGCGATTTATCTTTTAACCGCTCTATTGTATTATTAACAGATCATTCTACAGAAGGTTCTATAGGTTTTATACTTAATAAACCTTTAGAATTTACCATAAGCGACTTAATTCCTGAGATTAAGACGCCTTTTAAAGTTTATAATGGAGGTCCAGTAGAACAGGATAACTTATACTTTATTCATAAAGTTCCAGACTTAATACCAAATAGCATAGAAATTTCTTTAGGTATTTTTTGGGGAGGTGATTTTAGTGAGGTTTCTAAACTAATTGTAGATGGTAAAATAAGTGAAAAAGATATTAAGTTTTTCTTAGGTTATTCTGGTTGGGAAATTAACCAATTAGAAGAGGAGTTAAAATCTAATGCTTGGGTGGTTACAAAAAATATTTACAAGAAATCTATTATAGAAAAAGATTATGAGTTTTTCTGGAAAGAAAAAATGGTAGAACTTGGTGGTGATTATAGTATTTGGTCTAATGCACCAGAAAATCCTAGCTACAACTAAACCTATTTAACCTAATCTTACTTTTACGTTTATTTTTTGAAGTAGCATTTTAGAAACTTCATTCCCAAATTGCTTTTTTCTATATTTTGTAATAGGTTGTATGCCTTGAATTACATTAGTTATAAATAGCTCGTCTGCTTTTTGAAGTTCGAAAGGAGAAATAGACTCTTCAACCAATGTATAATCAGGTAATAATTCTAATACATTAATAATTTGTTGTCTCATAATACCTTTTAAACATCCATCTAACAAAGGTGGTGTTTTAATTGTATTTTCTTTAACCAAAAATAAATTTCCGTTTAAGGCCTCTACTACATTCTTGTTTGTGTTTATTAACAAACAATTATCTAAATCGTTTTCTTTTGCATAAATACTTCCTACTACGTTTATGGTTTTATTGTTCGACTTTAAAGTAGATAGTAATCCTGGAGCAACATAAAAATCTTTGAATAAATCGACTTCGTAAGTATCTTCATGTAATAAATAGAAATCACTTTCTAACACTTTCGCGGAAATAATAAACGTTACCTCCTTATTTGTAGGTAAATATAAGCCACCACTATTTCTATGCACTTGAATTTTCACTCTTGCTGAAGCATTAAGCAAGTTGTTTTTTTCTACGGTTTTGGTAATTTCTGCTTCTATAAACTCCATTGTAAAAGACATAGGTATTTCCATACGCATAATACGCATAGATGCCATAAGTCTAAAATAATGGTCCTCAATAAATAGTATTTTACCATGTAAAACTTTTATAGTTTCAAATAGTGCATCACCATAACTATAACCTCGGTTTTCTGGTGTTAAGAGTTGGTTGTTATCGCTAAAATTTCCATTAATATTTATCATAAAAAAAGTGCCGAATTTCTTCGGCACAAATATAAGTTTAAATTATGTAATTTATTAAGCTGAGCCTAATACTTGTTTTAAACTAGAAATTTGGTTTTCCCAAAGCATTTTACCTTCGTCAACCTCGTCCACCTCTGCAAAATCAGTAATCATTATTGATACGTCTTTGGTAATTTCATCAACTTGTATTCTAATTTCAAAATAATAAGACTCACCTTCATCTTCCATCCAACGAAATTTAATTCGCTCTCCACTTTTTTTAGTTAATAGCTTAGCTTGCTCTTCTGAACCATCCCAAATAAACTTAAAAATTTCACCTCGAGAGTTTACATTATCTGCATACCATTCAGACAAACCTGAAGGTGTAGAAATGTATTGATATAGTAAAGTTGGAGAAGCATGTATAGGGAACTCCATTTCGTATTTAACTTTTTCGTCCATGTAATAATTGTGTAAAAATATTATGTCACCAATATATACATTAATTAGTGAGTTTAGAAAATAATTTAAAAAAATATTTAATTCACTTTTATGTTTGCGCACTCTAAATTTGTTTTTATATTTGCACACTAAAATTATGGCGAGGTAGCTCAGCTGGTTAGAGCGTCGGATTCATAACTCGGAGGTCACGGGATCGTGCCCCGTTCTCGCTACATAATTAAAAGGAAAGCCAAGAATAAATTCTTGGCTTTTTATTTTACTAAGTTATTTCTTCTTTTTCACCTTCATTTTGCTCTCAATTTTAAAATTAGATATATAAAATTAAAAAAAGACAACTAAATGTTTGTCATAATATTTTAATACAATTTATCGTAATCTTTTGTGATGTTTAAAAAGAAAATATAATTAAGTTAAAACTACCAATATTACAACTGAACTTATATAACAGAAATTAATTCAGTTGAAAGTAAATTACAAATAATACATTTGATAACATAAATAAAGACTTACATAACTTAAGCCTTTATTTATGTATTAGCCTTACCTAATATACACTTAATCGTTAAAAAATGCATTTCATAAATATTTAATAATCAAATTATTATGTGTTACAACTGTTTTTAATCGTATTTTTGTGCTTTTTATCTATATTTTTGAAAAAAAAATATTACTTTAGCTATAGTTAAATTTACTATAGATTCTAAATCTAAATAACTTATGAAGAAAATTACCCACTTAAGCTTGTTATTATTTTTAATAGTACAGATTTCTTTTTCACAAGATAATTACAAACAAGTTGTTATCCTTGACACCTCTGTTAACACAATAAGTAAACTAGCGAATCAAGGCATTGATTTACGTTGTGGTGCTACAATGAGTAAAGAAGGTATTATATTAGAACTATCTGATAATGTTTTAAAAAAACTTGATAAATTTGGTATCAATTATTCTGTAAAAATAGAAGATATGGCTAAATTCTACAGAGAACGTGCGGCAAATGATATGCCAAATGCCTTATCTAAATTAAGTGCTGAAAAAGCAAAGAGTCAAGCAAAGAGACTTAAGGCTTTAGAAAAAAATAGTCAGAATCAGAATAAATCTTCGATTGCAAGTCAAGTTTTAGATAATTATTTACAAGACAATAATAATCCTACGGAAATTGATTGGGGAGTGCCTTCTAATTTTAATTTAGGAAGTATGGGAGGATGTCTTACAGTTAGTGAGACTGAAATTGAAATGGCTGATATGGTAACTTATGGTTCACCATTAAATATCATTTCTCCAATTCTCGATGCGTCACCTTCAAATGAAACTACTTACGGTAATTCATTCACTAATGGAGGTCAATATAATACATGGTCTGGACAAACTGTAAAATATATAAGAATTACAGGTAACCAAAGTACTTCTCCAGAAGGATCAAAACCACAGATTTTGTTTACTTCAATGATTCATGCTAGAGAATCTGCTAGTTTAATGCAAAACATTTATTTTATGTGGTATCTATTAGAAAACTATAATATAGATCCAGCCATTAAAAATTTAGTAGATAACAATGAATTATATTTTATACCAATAGTAAATCCAGATGGTTTACAATGGAATGAAGAACGCGATCCTAATGGTGGTGGTTTACAGCGTAAAAACTTAAGAGATGGAGGAACTAATAATTCTGAACTTAGAGGTGTAGATGTTAATAGAAATTTCGATTATTTTTGGGGTGCAGATGGCCAAGCAAGTGGATCGTCAAATAGTCCTACAAGTGATACTTACAGAGGACCAAACCCTTTTTCTGAGCCTGAATCTAGAATTCTAAGAGATTTTGTTTTACAACGAAATTTTAAAACGGTATTAATGCATCATACTGCAGCAAATGGAATACCACATCCATATGGCGGTGAACCTACTGAGGTTTCTGGAAGAGAAGACGAAATGCATAAATGGCATGAAGACATGACAAAATATAATCGTTATGTTTCTGGAGCTACTATTTTTAATCCTGCAAATGGAATTGCAGACGATTGGATGCTTGGTGGAGCTGCTGATGGTGGTAATGGAACATCAAATGCCGCTAATCCATTTCCAAATGATTTTAGTCCACCATCAATAGGATCTGGACAAAATATTTTAGCTTCAACACCAGAGCATGGTCATAGTAGCGAAGGTGGATCTGGAGGTTCGTTTTGGCCAGCACCTTCCAATTTCATACCTATATCCAAAAGAGCTGTACGTTTAAACTTAATGAATATTTATTATGGTGGTAAGTACGCTAAATTACAAGACTTAACCCAAAGTGATATAAATACCTTAACCTCAAACTTACAATTTGGTATAGAAAGATTAGGGCAAACCGATAGTGATTTCACTTTAACACTTACTCCTATCTCTTCTAATATTGCTAGTATAACTTCTCCTCCTAATCAATCTGGAATGGTTAAGTTAGAGCAACGTAATATTACTGCCAGCTTAACATTAAATTCAGGTATTCAGCCTAATGATAAAATTGAATACAAAGCGCAATTTTCAAATGGAGATGGAGTTGTTTTTTATGAAGTTAATTACGAAAAATATTACCAACCTAATGTTCTTTTAGCCGATAATCCAGATACAGGCTCTCTAGCGAATTGGACAGTTACTGGTGGTTGGACAATTACGACCGCTACTCCATTTTCTGGATCAAGAGTAATAAAAGATGGTACTGCAGTTCCATATGCTAATGGCGCAACTAAAACTTTAACAACTGCAAACGCTTATGATTTTTCTAGTTCAGATGAAGTTCTAGTACAGTTTTATACAAAATGGGATTTAGAACGAAACTACGATTTCGTCGAACTTTTAGCGTCAACCGATGGTACTAACTGGTTTCCAGTTGATGGTAATTACAACAAACCAAATGCAGTTACTACCACCAACGATGCTAATTTTTTTGGTAATAAAAATAATACATCTCATGCATTTCAAAATAATAATAGTTCCGGTAAAGTCTATGATGGAGATCAAATGGACAAATATGTTATGGAAGAAATTGTTATTAATGCGAACAATAACAGTTTTTTAAATAATGAAACAAATGTTCGTTTTCGATTTAGAATGCGAACAGATGCTAATAACGGTATAGAAATCTACAATACTACGTTTACTGGTTTTTTTATAGATGACTTTAAAATTATTGAAGTTCAAATACCATGTGACAATAGTATCGCTCCTATAGGATTAACGGTAAACAATACAACAACTACTTCTGCTTCAATCACTTGGAATGCAATATCATCTGCTACTTACGATTTAAGATACAGGGAAATTGGTGCTCCTACATGGACAGAAATAACTAATATTTCAACAAATTCATATAACATAACTGGAATTACCGATGATACAGATTATGAAGTACAAGTAGCAACGAGATGTCTTACAACTGCATCGTCTTATTCAACTTCAGAAACATTTACGACAGCTACAATAATACCATGTACTGGCAGTTCTATAACTTCTTATCCTTATACTGAAACATTTAATGCAGGTTTAGGACTTTGGACTCAAGGAGCAAATGATATTCCTGGAACCAACTATGAAGATTGGACATTAAATGCTGGTGGAACAGTTTCTGGTGGGACAGGTCCAACTGACGATTTTACTGGCAATGGTAACTATTTATATACTGAAGCTTCAAATGCCAATAATGCTACTAACATTGGACAAAATGTTACAGTAACTCTAATTAGTCCTTGTATAGATTTAACTGGGCATGAAAACACTAACTTTTCTTTCTATTATCACATGTTTGGTACTGCAATAGGTAGTATATCAGTTGATGTAAGTATAGATAATGGAACTTCTTGGAGCCAATTAGATGCTGCTGGAAATATTGTAACAAATACACCTATATTAAGTGGCCTACAGCAAACAACTCAAGCAAATCCTTGGCTACAACAAAGTATTAATTTGAGTAATTATGATGGTCAAGTCATTAAATTACGTTTTGCTGGAACAACAGGAACTACCTTTAGTAGTGATATAGCAATAGATGAGATTAATTTAACTGCAGATGCAGTTACTGGTTCTGTTCCTCCTACTGCTGTTTGTCAAAACATTAATGCACTATTAGACAATACTGGTAATGCAACAATTGTAGCTAGCGATATTGATGGTGGTTCTACAGATGATGCGGCAATTACGAATTTTAGTATTGACATCAACACTTTTAATTGTTCTAACATTGGAACACCTGTAACCGTAACTTTAACTGTTGAAGATGCAGATGGTCAAACCGATACATGTACTGCTTCTGTTACAGTTTTAGATGAAGTAGATCCTGAATTTGTGAACTTACCAGGAAATGTTTCATTAACATGTGGAGCTAATAATCCAACATGGACAAATCCAACGGCTACAGATAATTGTGATACTACATTAACAGTTATAAGAACAGATAGCACTAGTCTTAATAGTGGTGATACTTTTCCAACAGGAATTACAATTATTAGCTATTCAGTAACTGATGATTCAGGAAATACACAAACGGCCTCATTTAATATAAATATTGTTTCAGATACAGTACCTCCAAATACAATAACTCAAAATATAACGGTTCAGTTAGACGCAACAGGTAATGCTACAATTACACCTGCAGATATAAATAATGGTTCTTCAGATAATTGTGGAGTTGCAGGTTTCAGTTTATCAAATGATACTTTTGATTGTTCAAATATTGGAACAAATAATGTAATTTTAACTGTTACGGATGGTAACGGAAATTCTGATACATCTAATGCTACTATAACTATAACACAACAAGATACTCCTACTCCAATTAACTGTTGGGATAACTTTGTATACAACACTGCAACTTGTCTTTGGGATGTAACAGGTACGCAACCTGAACCACCAACAACAGCATGTTATGAAACAGCAACCTTCAACACTACAACTTGTGTTTGGGATGTAACAGGTA
>NZ_JALZVX010000155.1 GCF_023299985.1 Lacinutrix sp.
TCTTTAAAAATAAGTTTCGCATTTTCATTGGTAATCGTATTTACAAACTTCTTATTCTGGTTTAGTAAATTCTTTTTATTTTTAATCATATAATTTTTAAAAGCATCGTAAAAATATAAGCTTGCATCTGCTTCCATTAGTGTTTCAATTTCTGAAGCCACATGATCTGTCATTTCCATACGAATATCAGCATAAATTACATCAGAATTTTCTAGGTAGTTATCTATAAATTGTATGTCTTCTTTGGTTAGTTTCGTCATTATTCTAAACTTAATTTTGGATTCACCAAAGCTTGCATTGTACTAATGTAATTAGCCAATTCATTTAATTTATTGGTTGTTTCTTTTTCGCCATTTTCAGTAAGTTTATAATATTTACGTAAGCGGTTATCTACTTTTTTAACCTCGACATCTAATAAACCTTCGGCTTCTAATTTGTGTAAAGCTGGATATAAAGCACCTTCTGTTATTTTTAATTCACCATTGGTTAACGCCTTTACTTTTTGTGTAATCTCGTAACCGTACATTTTATCGCTTTCGTTTAAAAGTTTTAAAATAATGGTTGTTAAACTACCTTTATATAATTTAGAATTACTCATATTTCAAATATACATAAATTTCTTATGCATAATAATCTTAGGTATTATTTTTATCATAATTCATTTTTATTAGTTTAAAGCTTCACTATTTTTACAAAAAAATAAACGCATGGCTCAATTTCATAAACTTTCAATAAAAAACATTATACGTCAAACAAATAAATGTGTGACGCTAAGTTTTAATATTCCAGAGCATTTAAAAGATAATTTCAACTTTACTGCAGGACAATATATTACGCTTAAAACCACAATAAATAATGAAGAAATACGAAGAGATTACTCTTTGTGCTCATCGCCAAAAAGTGGAGACATTACTGTTGCAGTTAAAGAAGTTGAAAATGGAACATTTTCTAAACACGCAAATAACACTTTAAAAGAAGGAGATACAATGGAAGTTGCAGAACCTCAAGGTCGTTTTGCTTTTACTCCAGACCATTCTAAATCTAGAACTATAGCTGCATTTGCTGCAGGAAGTGGTATTACTCCTGTTTTAAGTATTGCAAAAACAGTTTTAGAGGCAGAACCTAACAGTACGTTTGTATTGGTTTATGGCAATAAATCAAAAAAAGAGACCATCTTTTTTGAAGAGCTACTAGAACTAAACAACAAGTATAAAGCCCGTTTTGATATTAAATTTGTGTTTAGCCAGTCTCAAGAACCAGATGCTTTATTTGGACGTATTGAAAAAAGTACAGTTAATCTTATTGTAAAAAACAAATACAAAGACACTACTATAGATGCTTTTTACCTTTGTGGTCCTGAAGCTATGATACATACTGTAAAAGAAGTGCTAACAGAAAACAATATTGCTGAAGATAAAGTGCTTTTTGAACTTTTTAAAGCTTCAAAAACTGAAGAAACTACTGAAAACAAAGTAAATGCAGGAGAAACAGAAATAAAAGTTATTGTTGATGATGAAGAAATAGCCTTTGTAATGCAACAATCTCAAACCATTTTAGATGCTGCATTAAGTAAAGATATAGATGCGCCATATTCTTGCCAAGGTGGTATTTGTAGCAGTTGTATTGCTAGAATTACAGAAGGCAAAGCTACCATGAGACAAAACAACATACTAACAGATAATGAGGTTGCAGAAGGTTTAGTACTCACTTGCCAAGCACAACCTACAAGCTCTAGAATTGTTGTGGATTACGATGATGTTTAAAAAAATAAAGACTAAAAACACACTTAATCTTGCTTATTAGTGTTTTGTCGATTTCACAAAGAAAAAGGAACGTGTATTGTAATTATCTCGCTTAACGGTATAGATTTGTTCTCAGGTTATAACGGTAAGAATTTGTTAGTTTAAGGGATAAAACAGTAGATATTTTTAATACGTTATCAAACCAAAATTAGACCTCACTTTTTAAGTGAGGTTTTTTTTATAACACAGATTCTATTTTGCTAATAATAGTTTCTGGAGCAATTGTTCTAGCGGCTTCTTTATAGTTTTCGGGATACTTATTACCGTAAATAGAAGTTGGTATCAATGGAAATTGACTTCTATTAGCTAATAAACTATAATCTTCTGGCTGATTAAAAGGTGAAAATCCAGCAAAAGGATGTGTAACATTCCAAATTGTAACTACTTTTTTACCAAGCATTGCAGCAATATGTGCATTGCCTGAGTCCATAGACAACATAATATCAAGATTTGAAATAACATTTAACTCTTGGCTTAAAGTTAATTTTCCTGCTAGATTAATTACGTTTTTATATTTATCTTGAATTTTATTTAGAATTTTAATCTCTTTTACACCACCACCAAACAAAATAACTTTGTGCTTTTTAGAGAGTTCTAAAATAACACGTTCCAGTAAGTCTAATGGGTACATTTTAGACTGGTATTGAGCAAAAGGAGCAATACCTATCCAGTTTTTATTGTCTTTACCTAAGAATTTTTGGGTGCTTTCCGCTAATTCTTGCTGTTTAGGAAAGTTAGGATTAGCAAGTTTAATAGTATAACCTAAACTTCTAAAAACATCTGCATAACGCTCGTATGTTGTTTTAAGTTGCTCGAATTTTTGACCTTTAACCAACTCTTTTTTTTCATCACGACCCTTATCTATTTGCTTGAAGGTTTTACCAAAGAAAAAAAACTTTAAAATATTAGTTCTTAAAACATTATGTAAGTCTGCAACTTGATCTATTCCTAAGTTTTTTAATTCTTTTGAAAGTTTATAAAGCCCAAAAAAACCTTTGTGCTTTCCTTTTAAATCTGGAGCAAAAACGGTAACATTTTCTAAATCTCTAAAAAAAGGTTTAAAAAATTCTCGTGTTAAAACGGTGATTTTAGTATTTGGGTATTGTGTTGTAAAAGCACGCAAAACAGGAACAGCCATAGCAACGTCTCCCATTGCAGAGAGTCTAATGACTAGAATATGTTTTGGTTTTTGTGGCAATGTTTAACAACTTTATGTCCTTTTTATAAATGTTTACTTGTTTTAATTTAAAAAGTTAAAACGTTTCCAAATTTTAGAGCAAATAGTGTTGCTATTGTAATTCCTCCACTTATAAGAATTACGCCTTGCCAATAAAAAGTTTTCGTTACCCAAAGTTTCCACATCTTTTTACCATACTCTTTTTTGTAGTAACGGTTGCTTAACCTCCAGAAAACAAAGGTAATTATAAGAAAAAGCAATGTAGCAATTATCCAAATTTTATCCATTTGTTAAATTTTAATTTATAAGTGTTGATAGTTATTTAAATACTTTTTTTAAAACAAAGGAAGCATATTAAATTACTTCTGTCCTCTTAGTACAGGATTAAGCTCATCGTCATTATACATTTTCATTTGCTTGTATACTTTCATGTATTTGTCACCTTTACTAATGTCTTCTAATAACGTATCTATTGCTGTAGATAAATCTACGCGTTGCTCTAATAAAATATCAAATTTTTTCTGGCAAGCATTTCTATGCGCATCTGTAGCATCTGTTCTTGTTGCTTCCTCTTCCATGTGGTACACTTTGAGTGCTAAAATAGAAAGTCTATCGACTCCCCAAGCTGGACTTTCAGTGTTAATTGTAGCATTACTTTTAGAAGAAACAGTACTATATTTTTCTAAAAAATAACTGTCAATATATTCTACCATATCTGTTCTATCTTGGTTAGAAGCGTCTATTTTACGCTTTAGTTTTAAGGCAGCAACTGGGTCTATTTGAGGATCTCTAATAATATCTTCATAATGCCATTGTACTGTATCTATCCAACATTTTCTATAAAGTAAATGTTCTAGCAAGTCTGATTTTTCATACTTATTAGTAAATGGTTGATCTACTGTATTAATTTCATGGTATTTAGCTATTACATCTTGAAAAATAGCATTGGCTTTAGTTGAAAACATAGTGATTTAGTTTTAAGACTGTAAAATTACGGATAAATATTTAACTTTACCTTTCAATACTAATATTCACTACTATGCATATTCATAATTTATCTGAAGAAAACTCGGTTTTAAACACTTTTATTTCTGAAATACGCGATGTAAACATTCAAAAAGACAGCATGCGTTTTAGAAGAAACATTGAGCGTATAGGCGAAATTTTAGGTTATGAAATGAGTAAATCCTTCAGTTTTAAAAACCAAAAAATAAAGACGCCTTTAGCAGAAGCAGAAATAAAAACGATTGATAATAACATTGTGTTGTCTTCTATTTTAAGAGCAGGAGTACCTTTACATAATGGCTTATTAAATTATTTTGATAAAGCTGAAAACGCCTTTATCTCTGCTTATAGACATCATTTAGAAAATCCAGAAGTATTTGAAATTATTATAGAATACCTTGCTTGCCCAAACTTAGAAGGTAAAACCTTAATTCTTGCAGATCCTATGGTTGCTACAGGACAATCTTTAAGTGCCACTTTTGAAGCTTTAAAACCATTTGGGACACCTAAAGAAATACATTTAGTTGCTGTTATAGGAGCACAAGAAGGCATCGATTTTGTTACTAAACATTTTCCCAAGAATACACATTTATGGATAGCTACCGTAGATAAAGGTCTTGATAATAAAGGTTATATTGTTCCTGGTTTAGGTGATACAGGAGATTTAGCTTTTGGTGAAAAATTACAGCGCTAATAGCGCAAGCGGAATAACCAATAATAAACTAACAAAAAGTATTTTAAACCACTTCTCTTCTATGGTTTCTATATAATTTGAAATAATAATTGTTAGTGGCGCGAACAAGAATAAGAATTCACTTCCATCTTTTTTAGGTGCTATAATTACTAAAATTGTTGCCAACATACAAGCCATAAATACTACATTGTATGATAGTCTAAACGTTTTCTTTTTCTTTTTTATATCTTTTAAGTAGAAAATTGAAGACCACAAGCCAAAGGACGACAACATTGTTATTCCCACGATAAATTGAATAGAATTGTAAGCATTAAAATTAAACCCAACTATTGGGTTTATATTTAAGGTAGTAAAAAAATCTTCGTTAACTATTATAGAAAAACCTGTGGCTAATAAAGCTATTGCTAATAAACCAAGAAAAGGTGTCATCCATTTTTTAATTTCAGACTCTGCATAGAATAATAAAGCAACAAAAATTAATATAAAAAAGAGAATCGCCCAAAAGTAAAGTAGACTTGCAAAACCTATTAAAAAACCTGCATCAAACAGTTTCTTAATATGCTCTTTTTGCGTTCTTAAACTAAGTGTTTTTCTTAAAGCTAAGAGTACTAAAAAATTAGAGACTACAATTTCCCAATCTAAAAACACTTGTGGAATAGTAAGTAGAAAAAAACTAAATATAAAAACCTCAGCATTTCCTTTTTGGGATAATGAGTTTTTTGTTACTATAAAATCGACTAGTAAAGCCGATAAAAAACAGCATAAAAAAACAGCTGCTAATTTAAAAAAAGTAACGGTTGTTAAAACAAAACCACCATACTTATAAATAGCAATTAGCAAGGCCAAAGCAGACAATAAAAAAACAATTAAAAAATTAATTGGTTTAGATTTACTAAAAATACTTGTAATCATTATCTGTTTTTGTATTTTTGCTATATAAATTTACTATTATTATGAAAGATTTATTTCTTGCAATACAAGACTTTTTTGTAAACGTTGCATTTGCACCTCTAGATATGCTTAGAGAACTTGAGTTAGAAAACTGGGTTATGGCAAACGGTATTAACTGGTTATTTGTAATTATTTGTATGGCAGCAATGGTTTACTGGATGTTACAATTAAAGAAATTTGACAGCAATAACGAAGAAGATAAAAGTATTTCTTCGCATTCATTTTTATAAAACTAATTTAATTAGTTTAAATCGAATCCAATATCTTTTCGATAATTCATCTTATCAAAATGTAGCTTTTCTATATTTTGATAAGATTTTTTTATGGCCTCTTGGTATGTTTCTCCAAAGCTAGTAATTGACATTACACGACCACCAGAGGTTACTATTTTATTATCTTTTATTTGTGCTCCTGCATGAAAAGCAATAGAATTCTCTATATTTTCAATACCTGAGATTTCTTTTCCCTTCTCGTAAGCTTCAGGATAACCACCAGAAACTAACATTACTGTAGTTGCAGCACGAGCGTCTATTTCTATATCTATTTTATCTAAAGTCTGGTTGGCTACTGCTTGAAAAACATCGACTAAATCATTTTTTAAACGTGGCAAAACCACTTCGGTTTCAGGATCTCCCAAACGTACATTGTATTCTATTACAAAAGGATCGTCTCCTACTTTTATCAAGCCAATAAACACAAAACCTTTATATGGTAGATTGTCTTTTTGTAATCCGTTAATTGTAGGGATTACAACGCGTTCTTTAATTTTAGACATGAAAGTATCGTCTGCAAAAGGTACAGGAGAAATGGCTCCCATTCCACCAGTATTTAAACCTGTATCGCCTTCACCTATGCGCTTATAATCTTTAGCAGTTGGTAGAATTTTATAATTTTTGCCATCAGTTAACACAAAACAACTTAATTCTATACCATCTAAAAACTCTTCTATAACTACTTTGGTACTTGCATTTCCAAATTTAGCATCTACAAGCATGGCTTTTAGTTCTGCTTTAGCTTCATTTAAATTTTCTAAAATAACGACTCCTTTTCCAGCAGCTAACCCATCGGCTTTTAAAACATAAGGTGGATTTAGTGTTTCTAAAAAAGCATAACCTTTTTCAACTGTATTAGCATTAAAACTTTGGTATGCAGCAGTTGGAATATTGTGTCTAAATAAAAACTCTTTTGCAAATTCTTTACTCCCTTCTAATTCAGCAGCAGCTTTTTGCGGCCCAATAACAGCAACGTTTTTAAGAGATTCATCCTCAAGAAAGAAATCGTGAATACCTTGTACTAATGGATCTTCTGGTCCAACAACAACCATTGTAATATTATTATTTAACACAACCTCTTTTATGGCTTGAAAATCGGTTACACTAACAGAAACATTAGTAGCTATTGTTGCTGTTCCAGAATTTCCTGGAGCAACATACAAATTTCTACACGTAGTGCTTTGTGCTAATTTCCATGCTATTGTATGTTCTCTTCCGCCAGAGCCTAGTATTAAAATATTCATAGTTGTAATTGTTTGCACAAAAATAATTATTTACTTTACAAATTCATATTTATAATTTTTTCTTTTGAATCTATTTGAACTTTCTTTAAAATTAAAAGGCTTTCCAATTAAAAAAGCGAAGCTTGCTTTGGAAAAAATTAACGCAATGTCTGCAAAAGAGAAAGAACAAGATATTATTGATAAAAGAACTGCTATTGTAAATCACCATTTAAATAACAATCTGTTTTATAAATCTTTTGCTAAAAAAGCCAATGTAGAAGATTGGAATAGTATTCCAGTTTTAACTAAACGCGATTTACAACAGCCTTTAAACAATAGATTATCTGAAGGTTTTTTAACTAAAAACTGTCTGGTTAATAATACGTCTGGTTCTTCTGGTTATCCGTTATCGTTTGCAAAAGATCAATTCTCTCATGCTTTGTCTTGGGCTATTTTTATGGATAGATACAGTTGGCACAGTTTGGATTTAAACACCTCTAAACAAGCACGATTTTATGGTATTCCTTTAAACAAAATAAGTTATTATAAAGAAAGGCTAAAAGATAAATTAAGTAACAGGTTTCGATTTTCGGTTTTTGATATGAGTGATACACAGCTTGCTAAAAACGTTGTGTTATTTGGTAAATCTAATTACGAATACCTCTATGGTTATTCTAACGCACTAACGCTTTTTGGAAAATATTTAGACCGTGAAAATATTGTATTAAAAGATAAATGTAAAAGTTTAAAAGTGTGTATTGCTACTTCTGAAACTTTATTTGAGAACGATAAAAAGTTATTGGAAAAACAATTTGGTGTTTCGGTTATTAACGAATATGGTTGTGCAGAGTTAGGATTGATTGCATTTCAAAATAAAAATAATGAGTGGCTTATAAATAATGACGATTTATATGTAGAAATTCTAGACGATAACAATAATATTTTACCACATGGTGAACAAGGTCGCATAGTAATTACTTCACTCTACAACAAAGCGCATCCTTTTATTCGCTACGATTTAGGCGATATTGGAACACTCTCAAAAAACAGTACTTTAAACAAACCTATCTTGGAATCTTTAGCAGGTAGAACTAACGATACATTAAACTTACCAAGCGGAAAAACAGCTGCAGGTTTTACTATGTATTACGTAACAAAAACAGTTATAGAAGATGCTTCGAAAATAAAAGAGTTTATGTTAGAGCAGTTTAAACTCGATACGTTTAAGGTAAGTTATGTTGCTGAAGAAGATTTAAATGAGACTCAAAAAGAAACAATTAAAAAAGCACTTGATAATTATTTAGAACCTGGTTTAACTGTTTCGTTTGAAAGAAAAGAAAGCCTAGAACGTGCTAAAAGCGGAAAAGTGAAACAGTTTATTTCTTATGTAAAGTAACCGTTTGTTTACTCTTTACAAAAAAGTGTTCCCATAGAAAGGTTAGCATATAGCATAACGATTTAACAGTAGAAAATTCTAAACCTTTTTTATAAACCCAGTAATTATGTTTTAGTAATTCTACTTTATTAGCAGACATAGAATTTTCTCGAACACGATAAAAAGCTAACGATTCTTGTATGCTTTGAGCTGGTTTTCCAGAGGCTTTTATGGCATTTAACCATAATAGCCAATCTTGACGTTTACGTAAGTTAGGTGACGTTATTTTGCCTAATGTTTTAGCGTTATATATTCCTGTTAAATTACCTATGTAATTACTTTTTAAATATTTTTTGTAGGTTAAAACAGGTAGTGCCTTTACTAGTTTATTTAAAGGTTTTCCTGCCTCGTCTATTTGCTCGTAACTACTAAAGCAAACCTCGCAATTTTGGTTTTGCATAAATGCTAATTGCTTTTCTAGTTTTTCTGGTTTCCAAAGATCGTCTGCATCTAAAAAAGCAATATAATCGCCTTTTGCAGCTAGTATTCCTTTGTTTCTAGATACTGCTGCTCCTTGATTGGTTTCATTTTTAAGAAGTTTAATATTGCTGTTATTTGAAATGAAATTGTTGACGCTATTAATAGTGTTATCAGTTGAGCAATCGTCTATTAGTATGATTTCCCAATTAGTATGTGTTTGATTTATAACAGACTTTATGGTTTCGGTTATAAAGGCTTCCGAATTATAAAGTGGTGTAATTATAGAAACGAGTGCTTTCATGTATTAACATTATTATTTTTAATTGTCACATACTCTTCGCTATTAATCATTTCTTTAAGTAATAAAATTTTTAACATGCTCGTTTCAAAATCAATAGGCTTTTTCTTCTCCTTTAAAGATATTAAATATGGTTTGGAAAATAATTTTTACATCCAATAATATAGACCAATTTTCAATATAAAAATTATCGAATTTAATGCGGTTTATAATGTCTTCATCACTTTTTATTTCTCCTCTATAGCCTTTAATTTGAGCTAGACCAGAAATACCTGGTTTTACATGATGACGAAAAATAAAATTATATTTATCTATTTTTTTTGAGTAATCTTCTGTGTAAGATAGCATGTGAGGTCTTGGACCAACAACAGACATGTCTCCAAGAAGCACATTAAAAAACTGTGGTAACTCATCTATACTTGTATGGCGTAAAAATTTACCTATTTTAGTAACTCTTGTATCGTTCTGTTTAACGTAAGAGCCTTTAATTTCATTTATAGTTCTTAAGGATCTAAACTTATAACAATTAAACTCTTTGTAATTAATTCCGTTACGTTTGTGTTTATAGAATAATGGGCCTTTAGATTCTAATTTTATTAAAATAAATAAAACTACAGAAAGCCACGACAAAATAAAAACAATAATAAATAAAGAAAACAAAACGTCGAAAGCCCGTTTAAATAATTTATTAAAATTATTATTTAAAGCAGCTTCTTGTATTGAAAGTACTGGTAAATAATTATAAAAATCTGTTTTTAAACGCTTAGTAAAAAGCTTTTTAGTTTCTGGTATAAATTTAATATTACAATGGTGTAAGTTAGCATACTTTACAAAATCGTTTACTTGGTTTTCTGTAAGCTCTTCTATTGCGCAGTAAATTTCGTCGATACCGCTATTTTTTTCTAAAAAAATAAAACTTTCTTTAATACTTCCAGTAATATCATCTGTTTTTTTATTACTAAATCGTGCTAGTAATTTATATCCTAATTCTTTTTTTTGATTAAATATCGATTTTAACTCATTTGCGCCTTGGGTGTCACCAATAATAATAACGCGACGTACATTTCCTTTTAGTTTTAGACGGTAAGCTTTAAGTAAATAATAACTTAAAAATTTTATAAAACCAATGATTAAAAAGGTTGAAACTAAATATTTAAAGGTTATAAATGCCTGAATATTAACACTTCTAAAGACTCCTATAAAAGCATAAACTAGGAATGAAAATATTAGAAATTGCTTAATTAATAATGATAGAATGTTTAATACTGAAGTATACCTATAAACATTATAAAAATTAATAAAAGATGTTGATAACATCCAAAATACTAGAGAATATACTATAAATAATAAATGTTTATTATTAAAAATCGCTGAAGAAAAAAAATGAAGATTTTCTTCGTTTAGATTAAAAGAATAAAATGCTAAAAGGTTAATAATAAATAGGTCGAAAAAAACCAATAAAGGCCTTATTAACCATGAATATCTTCCACGAATATATTCCATTTGCTATTTATTATTATAGCTTGAAAAATCCTTATGTTCGCTTTTATAAAGGGCATCACTACTTAGGCTTTTAAAATAGTCGAAGGTAATTTTCATACCTTCTGCTCTTCCTATTTTAGGTTCCCAATCTAATATTTTTTTAGCAAGAGAAATATCTGGCTGCCTTTGCATAGGATCATCTACTGGTAAGTCTTTAAATATAACTTTTTGTGTTGTGCCTGTTAGTTTAATAATCTCTTCGGCAAAATCTTTTATTGTTATTTCATGAGGGTTTCCAATATTAACTGGCAAGCTATAGTCGCTTAATAGTAACCTATAAATACCTTCTACTTGATCGTCTACATAACAAAAAGAGCGTGTTTGTAAACCATCTCCAAAAATGGTTAAATCTTCGCCACGAAGTGCTTGTCCCATAAAAGCCGGAATTACACGACCATCATTAAGTCTCATTCTAGGTCCATAAGTATTAAAAATGCGAACAATACGTGTTTCTAATCCGTGAAACCTATTGTAAGCCATTGTTATAGACTCTTGAAAACGTTTTGCTTCATCATAAACACCTCTTGGGCCAATGGTGTTTACATTACCATAATATGCTTCAGTTTGAGGATGTACTAATGGATCACCATACACTTCTGATGTAGATGCTATAAGTAACCTTGCTTCTTTAGCTTTTGCTAAACCAAGTAAATTATGCGTTCCTAATGAACCTACTTTAAGTGTTTGTATTGGTATTTTAAGATAATCTATAGGGCTTGCTGGTGAGGCAAAATGCAAGATATAATCTACATCTCCTTCAATTTTAATATATTCTGTAACATCATGCTTTATAAAACTAAAATTAGCATGTTTTTGAAGGTGAGTAATATTTTTTTTATCTCCAGTAATAAAGTTATCCATACCAATAACTTGATAACCCTCTTTAATAAAGCGATCGCACAAATGAGATCCTAAAAATCCTGCTGCTCCTGTTATTAACACTGTTTTTATACTCATTCTCTTCCTATTGATATGTATTTAAAGCCTTCATTTTCAACATCTTTAACATCGTATAAATTTCTACCATCAAAAATAATGTTATTATTCATTACGGTTTTCATTTTATCTGTATTAGGTGTTCTAAATATACTCCATTCTGTACAAATTACTAATGCATCTGCATTTTCTAAAGCTTGATACATACTTTCTGCATAACTAATTTTATCTGCTAATTTTCTTTTTACATTTGGCATAGCTTCTGGATCGTAGGCTATAATATTAGCACCAGATTCTAGTAAACTGTCTATTATATAAAGTGCTGGTGCTTCACGAATATCGTCTGTTTCTGGTTTAAATGCTAATCCCCAAATAGCTATATTTTTACCTTTTAAATTGTTTTTAAAATAGGCTTGAATTTTAGGAATCAACACTAATTTTTGTCTCGCATTTACATTGATAACTGAATCTAAAATTTGAAAATTATAATTATTATCTTTTCCAGATTTGTGTAGTGCTTTTACATCCTTAGGAAAACAAGAGCCTCCATAACCTATTCCTGGAAATAAGAAACGTTTACCTATTCTTGAATCTGTTCCCATTCCTATTCTTACTTTATCGACGTCTGCACCTACTTTTTCGCAAAAGTTGGCTATCTCGTTCATGAAAGTGATTTTAGTTGCTAAAAATGCGTTTGAAGCGTATTTGGTAAGCTCTGCAGACTTCTTATCCATTATTATTATTGGATTTCCTGAACGCACATAAGGTTTGTACAATTTCTCCATTAATTTAATAGCTCTATCGCTACTTGCTCCAACTACTATACGCTCTGGTTTTAAAAAATCGTCTACAGCAAAACCTTCTCGTAAAAATTCTGGATTAGAAACCACATCGAAATCTACTGTTGTGTTTTTAGCAATAGCTGCTTCTACTTTTTCACTTGTACCAACTGGAACTGTACTTTTATCTACAATAACCTTGTAGTCTTTAATAAGCTTTCCAATATTATCTGCTACTCCTAAAATATACTTCAAATCTGCAGAGCCATCTTCGTCTTCAGGTGTTGGAAGTGCTAAAAATATAATGTCTCCATGTTCTAGGCCTTCTTCTAAATTAGTTGAAAATTTTAAGCGCTTCGCTTTAATATTTCTATCAAATAAAACATCTAAATGCGGTTCGTAAATTGGTACTTGACCTTGCTGCATTAGTTTAACCTTATTTGCATCTATATCTATACAAAGCACATCGTTTCCTGTTTCTGCCAAACAAGTTCCTGTTACTAAACCTACATATCCTGTGCCAATTACTGCTATTTTCATTTGTATTCTTTATTGTTTTTAAATCACATATTATTAATAAATTTTCTTGTGCAAAGACATTTTTAACATGTTCCTTCTCAATTAAAAATTGATACTGTTTATAATAAAAAAACGCTTCATTTTAATGAAACGTTTCATTTGAGCTCTAATTATGTTTTATACTATTTTTTTGTCTAGTATTTCAAAGTCTGAATTCATACTTAAAAATTCTGGCACAATGTCTTTCATTTTAAGTACTATTTCATTTTTTGTTCCTTCCTTAGCTGTATTAGAAAGGTCTAAGATTAGTTTATTTATAAAATCATAATCATAGCTTTCTATTTTAGCTATCATTATTTTTTCGTTGTATGTTGGTAGCGTTTCAGACTTATCATTAAGAAGTTCTTCATACAACTTCTCACCTGGTCTTAAGCCTATGACTTTGATATCTATTTCTTTATATGGTGTAAATCCAGCTAAACGGATTATTTTCTTAGCTAGGTCTATAATTTTTACTGCTTCTCCCATATCGAAAATAAAAACTTCTCCTCCATTTCCCATTGCTCCTGCTTCTATTACAAGCTGACAGGCTTCTGGGATAGTCATGAAGTATCTAATAATATCTGGATGCGTAATGGTTAATGGTCCTCCTTCTTCTATTTGTTTTTTAAACAATGGCACAACAGAGCCATTAGAACCTAATACGTTACCAAATCTAGTTGTTACGTATTGAGTTGTAGATTTGTTGTCTATTTTTAATTTTCCTTGAAGCGCTTGAATATAAATTTCTGCAATACGTTTAGAAGCTCCCATTACATTGCTTGGATTTACAGCTTTATCTGTAGATACCATAACAAATTTTTCGGCTTTGTACTTATTGGCCATATCTGCAACATTCTTGGAGCCTATTACATTTGCAAACACTGCTTGAGATGGATGCTTTTCCATTAGTGGTACATGTTTATATGCTGCTGCATGATAAACAACGTCTGGTTTGTGTGTACTAAAGACTTCCTCTAAAATAGCTCTATTTCTAACATCTGATATAATGGCTTCAAAGTCTAAATTTGGGAATTTTTGATTTATTTCGTGATGGATACGGTACAAAGGTGTTTCGGCATTATCTAAAATTAATAGTTTCTTAGGTTTGTAATTAGCAACCTGTCTTACTATTTCACTTCCAATAGATCCTGCACCTCCTGTAACTAGAATACATTTGTTGTAAATTTCTTTAGCTACTAGTTTATTATCTAATTTAATTGGTTCTCTTTCTAGAATATCTTCAATTTGAATTTTTTCAATTTGATTAGATAAACTTTTGTTGTTTTCAATATCTGATATTAAAGGTGCTCTAAAGACCTTAAAGTTATATTCAAGACAGTTGTCTATAATTGCAATACTCTCTTCTTTAGTTAGATTGTTATCTGCAATAATTAAAGCTTGCGCACTATTTGCTCTTAAAGTGACCGCTATTTTTCTGTAAATATGAACTATTGGAAGCCCTAATATTTCTTTACTTTTATTTTTCCCTTCTCTATCTATAAACCCTAATACTCTATATCGTGATGGCTTCTCTGATTTTAAGGCTGATGCAATTGCGATTGCATTTTCATCTGTGCCATAAACCATAACGTTTATTTGCTCTTCTTGGTGTTGAAAGTTTAGATAAGATTCAAAAATGTATTTTACTAGTATTCTAAAAAGAAATAAGCCACAAAAAGAAATAATAGCATACACTAGAATCTCTGGGACTAGAAAAATACTTTTCTTATTAAACAAAAAATAAATATAATGAATACTAAGACTAGTTACTAATGTAGCTACAGAAGCTAAAAAGAATTTTACAGCATCTATAAATGTAGAGTGTCTAATTAAGCCTGCATAGGTTCTAAAAAAGATAAAGAATAAAACGTTTACAATTATAACTATTAACTCTTGAGCTGTAGGTAGGTATGAGAAATAGAGTGTTCCATTTTTAAGATTCCCAATAATAATTTTAGTAATTATTAGTGCAATTAATAAAATAGAACTGTCGAAACACAATATTGCCCATCTTGGCAGATAGTTTATATTTTTAAAATCTATCTTTTTCCGACTAGATTCTAATACTTGAAATAATGCTTGCTTTAATTTTTTAAACATTTAGACCATTATAATTGGGACTGTAAATATCTTAATTATAATTACAATATAGAAATATAACCGCATTTTCCTAGTAAAATAAGCATAATAACCTATTTAAGACTTTCTACAACCTCAATTATTCTATCTCTATCTACATTAGTAAGATTAGAACCACTTGGTAAACATAATCCACTATTAAATAATGTTTCGGAAATTTTACCACCATAATATGGTGCATTTTTAAAAACTGGTTGTAAATGCATGGGTTTCCAAAGTGGTCTAGTTTCTATATTCGCTTCTAACATTTTATTATAGAACTCATCTTTAGTAAATGGAGCGTTTTCACTAATAGTTATACAACTTAACCAGTGGTTTGAGAATAACTCTTGATTAGATTCTGTAAAAACAGTTACACCATTAATGTCTTTAAATATGTTTTTGTAGAAAGCATTCATATCACGCCTAAGACTAATATGTTTATCTAAAACTTCCATTTGTCCACGACCAATACCTGCGCTTATATTACTCATTCTGTAGTTATAACCTATTTGAGAATGCTCGTAATGTGGTGCTTGATCTCTTGCTTGTGTTGCTAAAAAGATCGTGTTTTTCTTTTTTTCTTCAGTATTACAAACCATTGCACCACCGCCAGAAGTAGTAATGATTTTGTTTCCGTTAAAAGATAAAATTGAATAATCTCCAAACGTACCACATTTTCTTCCTCTATATGTTGAGCCTAAAGCTTCAGCCGAATCTTCAACTACTGGAATGTCATATTTTTTTGCCACTGCTAAAAGCTCTTCTACTTTTGCTGGCATACCGTATAAATGTACAATTACAATGGCCTTTGGTGTAATTCCTTTTGCAATTCTATCTTTAATAGCTGTTTCTAAGTGAATTGGACACATGTTCCAAGTTTCTAATTCACTATCTATAAATATAGGTTTTGCTCCTTGATAAGTTATTGGGTTTGCTGATGCAGAAAATGTAAAGGTTTGGCATAATACCTCATCGTTTAGTCCAACTCCTAATTGCACAAGTGCTAAGTGTATTGCTGCTGTACCTGATGATAAGCATGC
>NZ_JALZVX010000156.1 GCF_023299985.1 Lacinutrix sp.
CAGCAGCAGAAGGTAATTATTTTCCTTCTTCTACAGCAAACTATTGGAAATATAACGTATCGACATTAGATAATACTACAAATGATAACATTACAAGTCAAGATAGCTTATATGTAGTTATGGAAACTCCACCAACACTTATGCTTGATGTAAACGATGGCTTACCGGCAAATGGTCCAATTATAGGATTGCTTTCTAGTGGTACATTAACAAAATCTAATATTACTTTATCTTTAGATGGTATTCTTGAATTACCAGCACAATTAAGTGATTTAGTAGATTTTGATATTGCTTTAAATAATTTCGTTTTATATAATACAGAAGCAAATATTAATACACAATTAGCATCGAATACTAATACATTAACTCAAGATTTTAACGGTTTCCCATTAACTATTGCATACCAATTAACCTCTACAGCTTTAGGTTTTTCTGAAAGTTTAATGCTTAATGGCACCACATATTCTAATGTAGTAACTTCTAAATTATCACTAAATCTAAGTGTTTCTACTACTATAAATATTGCTGGAATAGATTTTCCGTTGGCTATTTTAGAACCTAATGATGTTTTAGTTTCTACAAACTATTATGTTGAAGGTATTGGTTTAGTACAGGCAAATTCTGGAACAAGCTACCAAATAAGTGCTGCAGCTATTACTGCCTTAGAAAATTTTGGTGTTGTTTTACCTATTCCACCAAGTGGTTCTACTACTATTGATCAAATTATTGATGTTTTTTCTGTAATGGAATAGCAACTTGTATAATTAAAGCAAAGCAGTCTTTAAAATACTTACAGGATGTAATGCAACTCTATCTGTGCCATCTTTAATTTGATGCCTGCAACTTGTACCATTTGCAGCAATAGTTGTGTTAGCATCCGTTTTGCGAATAGCAGGAAATAAGGTTTGTTCTCCTACTTGCATACTTACTTTATAGTGTTCTTTTTCGTAACCAAAACTTCCAGCCATACCACAGCAACCACTAGGTATAATGGTTACTTTGTAGTTTTTAGGTAAGTTTAAAACATTAAAACTGTGTATTTGATTACTTTGTGCTTTTTGGTGGCAATGCCCATGAAACTTAATTGTTTTTATTTCGGAAGTAAATTGAGACGCCTTAATGTTTCCTATTGCTATTTCATTGCTTATAAATTCTTCAATTAAATAAGTGTGCTTTGCTAGTGCTTTAGCTGAAACTTTGTCGTCTGCTAATTTTATATATTCATCTTTAAAAGATAATATTGCCGAAGGTTCAATACCTATAAGTGGTGTGTTCTCTGAAACTAAATCCTTATATATTTCAATATTTTTATTCGCAGCTTTTTTTGCTTGTTCTAGTAATCCTTTAGATAAAAAAGCGCGTCCGGATTCACTGTTTTTAATAAGCTTAACTTCGTAATTTAAAGCCTGTAAAAGCGTAATGGCATCTACTCCAATTACTGTGTCTAAATAGTTGGTAAACTCATCATTAAATAAATAAACAGTTTTTATAAATTCAATTTTAACTGTCTTATTTTTAATTATTTGATATTCTTTACTTAAACTTTTACTAGAAATAAAGGGCAAACTTCTTTCTTTAGCAACACCTAACGACTTCTTAAGTAATGAGGAAGTAAAACCATTAGAAAACATAAAGTTTGAAAGTCCTGAAAAATGACTTCCAATAGTGTTTAATTTGTTATTGTAAGCAAACAGTTTTGTTCTTAAACTTACACCATTCGCTTTTTGATATTGGTATTGAAATTCTGCTTTTAAGCTAGCAACATTTACACTACTTGGGCATTCGCTAGCACAAGCTTTACAGCTTAGGCATAAGTCGAATACTTCTTTTAATTCCTCATGATTAAACTTGTTAGCTTTTTCTGAACTCGTTAAGTATTCGCGTAAAGCATTTGCTCTTGCGCGTGTAGTGTCTTTTTCGTCTCTTGTAGCACGATAACTTGGGCACATAGTACCACCAAATTCTGGTAATTTTCTACAATCTCCAGAGCCATTACATTTTTCTGCTTCACGTAAAATACCATCGGAAGCTGAAAAATCAAGTAATGTCTTAATCTCTGGTTCTACTCTATCTACTTGATAGCGTAGGTTTTTATCCATTGGAAAAGCATCTACAATTTTTCCAGGATTAAAAATGTTTTCGGGATCGAAAGTAGATTTTATACGTTTTAAAAGTTGGTAATTTGTATCACCAATCATATACTTAATAAACTCTGCACGCACAATACCATCACCATGTTCTCCACTAAAAGAACCTTTGTGTTTTTTTACTAAAGCAGCAACATCTGTTGTTATTTTTCTAAATAGTATAACATCTTCAGTTTTCTTTAAATTTAAAATAGGTCTTAAATGAATTTCACCTGCTCCAGCATGCGCATAATACACAGCGTCTTGCTTATAATCTTTCATTAAGGCAGTAAATTCGCTAATATAATTTGCTAAGTCTGGTAATGCAACAGCTGTATCCTCTATGCAAGCAACTGCTTTTTTATCTCCAATAATATTTCCAAGTAAACCTAAACCTGCTTTTCTAAGCCTGTTTGCTTTATCTATTTGTTCATTTTTAAGACTAATATTTGCGTAGCTTAATCCAGTATCTTCTATTGTTTTAATAAGCGCGTTGGCTTGCTGTTGGGCATTATTTAGAGTTTCAGCTTTAATTTCACACATTAAAATAGCTTCAGGATCTCCTTGAATAAATTGTCTGTTTTCGGTTTGTGTTTTGTTATTCTTTGTGCAATCTAAAATGGTTTTATCCATCATCTCACAAGCAAACAAGTTATGTTGCATTACTGGCTCAACAGCATTTAAACAAGCATTAATAGATTTAAAATGTGCAGCCACCATTATACTTTCACTTGGAGGAAGTTTATCGAGTTTTAAAGTGATTTCTGTAGTAAAAGCTAGCGTGCCTTCGCTGCCTGTAAGTAATTTACAAAGGTTAAAAGCTTCGGTTGTATTTATTAACTCATCTAATGCATAGCCTGTGTTTCTTCTATGTATTTCTGGTTTTGGGAAGTTACTTGTTATTTCGTTTTTGGTGTTTTCCGAGGATAATTCATTTAAAATAGTTTTATAAATATGTCCTTCTTGTGTATTTAATTCTGTTTTACTTTGAAGTGCTTCTTTTGATAATTCTTTAAAAACAGCTTGACTACCATCACTTAATATAGTTTTAAGTTCTAAAACTTTATCTCGTGTTACACCATATTGAATAGATGTTGTACCAGAAGAGTTATTACCAACCATACCACCAATCATGCAGCGATTAGAAGTAGATGTGTTTGGTCCAAAAAATAAGCCAAAAGGTTTTAAATAATTATTGAGTTCGTCTCTAACAACGCCAGGTTGAACAGTAACGGTTTTATTAGTTTCATTGATATTTAAAATTTTTGTGTAATACTTAGAAACATCAACTACAATACCTGTTCCAACACATTGTCCAGCAAGAGAAGTTCCTGCAGTTCTGGGTATTAATGATGTTTTGTACTTAGACGCAAAGGTTATTAGTTTTTTAATGTCGTTATTAGACTTTGGAAAAGCAACAGCTAATGGAAGCATTCTGTAAACGGATGCATCTGTAGCATAAAGGCGTTTCATTAAGTCGCTATAATGCAACTGTCCTTCAAGACTTTTCTCAAGTATGTTTAATGTCGAATTGTTAATTTTTGAAATCATTATAAGTTCAAATTTAAAACATAAAAACAATTATTAACTAAATATTTGCGTTATGTTTTTACTTAAATTAAAGCAATTTGTAACTTTGAATTAATAAAAATAAGAAAACAAATGAAAAAAGTACTTTTATTAGCAGTAGCTATTCTAGGATTTAGCTTTATTTCAACCGCTCAAGATATTGCAGATAATGCAATAGGTTTACGAATTGGTGATAATGATGGATTTGGCGCAGAAATTTCGTACCAAAGAGCTTTAGGTGATAATAACCGTTTAGAAGTAGATTTAGGCATTAGGTCTGGCAGTAATTTTAGTGGTTTTAAAGCCACAAGTTTATACCAATGGGTTTGGGAATTAGAAGACTCTTTTAATTGGTATGCTGGAGCTGGTGGAGGTTTAGGTAATTATAGTTTTGATTTACCTGCTTCTATTGAAGAAGAAAGTGAAACCTTTTTGTTTGTTGCAGGCAATGTAGGTGTAGAATATAATTTTGATATCCCTTTCATTTTATCTCTAGATGTTAGACCAGAAATTGGTTTTGGTGATTTTAGAAATGATTTAGATTTTGACTTAGCACTAGGTATTAGATATAAGTTTTAAATCATTATTTGTTATATTAATTAACCATAATTAGTAATGGTTTTTTTTTTTTTAATACAGGCCTATTCTTTTGTTAACAAAAACAGCATTTCATCGATTATATGTGTACTTCAAAGATTATATTGCTTCACAACCTTTCTGAAAATTAAAAAAAAATTAAAGAAGAAATACATTTGCCATTATTAACTCAAATTAAAAAACAAATGGCAATTAACTTACTAGATTTATTTAAAGAACAATTAACAGATGGTGTATTAGACAACGTTTCTGGCTTACTTGGAGGACAAGATTCAAGTTCAATTCAAAAAGGTTTAATGACAGCAGCTCCAGCTTTATTAGGTGGCATTATGGATAAAGCTTCGTCAAAAGAAGGCGCTTCATCTCTATTTAACATGCTTGGTAACGGAAGTGAATTAGATGGATTATCTAATTTAAATGCTGACGGTAACAACTCTGAAGGTTTTCTTAACAAAGGATTAGATTTAGTAAAAATGGTTTTAGGTGATAAAGCATCTGGAGTTATTGATATGGTTAGTTCTGTGTCAGGTATTGAAAAAGAATCATCATCATCTTTATTAAGTGTTGCAGGTTCAATGGTTAGTGGTGTTTTAGGAAAACAAAAGGCATCTGGTTTAGATTTAGGCTCTTTTGTTGGACTATTATCTAATCAAGGTAGCTTTTTAGACAAATTTGCTCCTGCAGGATTATCATCTTTACTTGGTTTAGCTTCTTTTTCTGGTATATCTAGTAAATTAGGTGATTTAGCAGGTGGAGCATTAGGTTTCGCTGGTGATACAGGAAAAGCAGCATTAGATGGAGCTGGAAAAGCAATTGGTGGAGTTACTGGTTTAGCAAGTGATACTGGTAAAGCCGTAATAGGTGGAGCTGCTAATTTAGCAAGCGATACTGGAAAAGCAGTAATTGGTGGAGCTGGCAAAGCAGCTGGAGCAGCTGCAGGTATGGCATCTGGTGCAGCAAGTGCTGGTGGTTCATTAATTAAAAAAATATTGCCTTGGGCTATCGGAATTATAGGATTACTATTTGCTTTCTTTTTAATTAAAGGTTGTGATAGTGACAAAAGTATGTTAGATAATGTAAAAGATGCTGCAAATCAAACTACAGGAGCAGTTTCAGACGCTGCTAATTCTACAACAGATGCCGCAGGAAATGTTGTAAATAGTACTGTAGATGCTGCTGGTAATGCAGTAGATGCCGTAGGAAATACTGTAAACAGTACAGTAGATGCCGCTGGTAATGCAGTTGATACAGCTGGAAAAGCTATAAGTACTACAGTTGATGCAGCTGGAAACACTATTAGTAATATTGCTGGTGGTATAGTAGATGCTTCTGGAAATGTAGTTAATGCTTTTGGTGAGGTTATTGGTAGTTTCTTTGATTGGAGTTTACCAAATGGAACAAAATTAAGTATTCCAGAAGGTGGTTTTGAAAACGATCTTTTAGATTATATTAAAGAAGGTAAATTTGAAGCTGGTAAATATTATGCTTTAGATAGATTATATTTTAATACTGGTTCTTCATCATTAAGTGATGATTCTGTAAATCAAATAGAAAATATTGCTAGTATAATGAAAGCATATCCAGAAGTTAAAATTCTTTTAAGAGGACATACTGATAACACTGGATCTGTAAATGGAAACAATGTGCTATCTGGTAAAAGAGCAGCTGCAGTTAAAGTTAAATTAGTAGAAAAAGGTATAGAAGCTTCTAGATTAGAAACTAAAGGAATGGGTTCTGTTGAGCCAATTGCAGATAATGCAACACCTGAAGGAAGATCTAAAAATAGAAGAATTGATGCTTCAATAATTAAATAATATTTTATAATTAGTTTTTGGTTAGTTCTAAAGGTCAGTGGTAATTAATTTACTACTGGCTTTTTTTAATTTAAAAACCACCTTACTATTTCTAAAAATTAATGCGTATCAGTTTAAAATTTATTTAAGAAAAAATAAGTATTTTTACCAAAACCATTTCAAATCTATTGAAATGGTTATCTATTAAGGCAAGGTTATTGCTTTTACTATTAAAATAAATCTATACAAAATGAAACAAAAAACAATACTTTCGATTATTTTATTCAATTTATTAATCTTCAATGCTTTTGGACAAGTAAATGTTAAAGTTGGGTATGCTGATGTTGAATATATATTAAGTAAAATGCCTGAAACTGCTAAAGCTCAAGCAGAGTTAGACGTAACTACAAAGAGAATAACTAAAACTAGAGATTCTATAATTAAAGATTACAATATAAAACTTGAAGATTATAAAAAGAATGTAACAACTTTTGATGATACTATCAAAAAAGAAAAAGAGGATAACCTTATAGTAATACAAAAAGAATTACAAAGGTTTGATGAAGATGTTCAAGCTGCTGTGAATTATAAAAAGAATGAATACCTTAAACCAATTTATAGCAAAATTGCAGAATTAGTTTCTGAAGTAGCTAAAGAAAATGGTTATACACATATTTTAAATTCTCAAATTAATGGAAGTAGTGTGTTAATTTATGCTGAAGAAACCACAGATATAAGTGATCTTGTTATTGCTAAAGCTAACAAGTAATATATTTCAAATATTTTATTTAAAACACCTCTAGTTTGAGGTGTTTTTTGTTTATTTAATTTTTAATATCCTTTAAAATGAAAAAAGCAGAACTACTTTTTACCTTTATTATAGCTCTAGGAATTATTTTTAGATTAATGCATTGGCCTTATGCAAACGAAATTTTATCATTAGGTGCTATATTTTTATCTGGACTATATTTTTGGTTTAGTTTTGCTCTACTTAATTCTATAAAACTAAGAGTTGCCTTTAAAAAAGAATCTTATAAATCTATTTCTAAATTTCTAATTCTTGGAGCAATTGGAACTGGAATAGTTTTTTCTTTACTTGTTATTTATAGCTTATTTAAATTGCAATTTTGGCCTTATGGACAGGTAGGCTTATTACAAGGGCTTATTTTATTTGCTGCTATTTTATTAATAGTTTTTGTTTTCTATTTAAAAAACAGAAAGCAATTTCTAAAAATCAATTATTTAAGATTTATTATCATTGGTTTTATAAGCATAACTCTTTTTTCTATGTCAACAAATCAGTTAGTTGATTTGTACTATGGTAGTGATCCGGAATATGCTGAAGAATATAAAACCTATTTAAACGATGAAAGTCTAAATAAAAAAAGGCCAACAAGAGTATTTAAAAGTAAATAATATTTATAGTTTCTTATTGGATAAACATGTTTTCAATGTATCTTCATAAACAGCTTCGTATTGTGGTACTATATTTTGTATGTCAAACTTTTTAGCTTGAATCTTTGCATTAATTTTAAATTTAGACAATAGTTTTTCGTCTTTTAAAAGGCTAATAGCATTTTTACTCATAGCATCAACATCTCCAACATTGCTTAAGTAACCAGAAAAACCGTTTTCGTTAACCTCTGGAATACCACCTGTATTACTTGAAATTACGGGAACACCTGAAGCCATTGCTTCTAAAGCAGACAAACCAAAACTTTCTGTTTCACTTGGAAGTAAAAACAAATCGCTAAAACATAAAATCTTATCTATTTCATTACTATTTCCAAAAAACACTACTTTATCACTAATACCAAGTTTACGGCAAAGTTTTTCGGCAGGCTCGCGTTCTGGACCTTCACCTACCATCATTAATTTTGCTGGTAGTTCTTTTTGAATATTATTAAAAATATTTATAATATCTGGAATACGTTTAACTTCTCTAAAATTACTTATATGAGTTATAATTTTCCCACCATCAGGAGCCATTACTGAACGTTGGCAATCTGTGTAATCATGCTTAAACTTTTTTAAATCTATAAAATTTGTTACAACATTTATTTCCTTTTCAATATCGAATAAACGTAATGTATCCTCTTTTAAACTTTGAGACACTGCTGTAACAGCGTTAGATTTATTAATGCTAAACGTAACTGCAGGTTTATAAAAAGGATGATTACCAACTAAAGTAATATCTGTACCGTGTAAGGTCGTAACAATTGGTACATAAATATTTTCTTCGATAAGCATTTTTTGTGCCATGTAAGCTGCATAAGCATGAGGTATAGCATAATGCACATGAAGAATTTCTATGTCATGAAGTTTAACCATATCTACTAATTTACTAGACAAAGCTAGCTCATATGGCTGGTAATGAAATAATGGATATTCTGGAACATTAACTTCATGGTAGTGAATATTGTTTCCTAAAAGATCTAAACGAACAGGTTGATTGTAAGTTATAAAATGAATAACATGACCACGTTTTGAAAGCTCTAACCCTAGTTCTGTTGCTACTACTCCACTTCCTCCAAATGTTGGATAACATACTATTCCTATTTTCATTTTTTAGTTTTAAATGTCTTATTTTTAATGTATTTTTAGTTAGCAATTAATACTTAAAACTGAAAGACTTTATTTTGGTTTTATATTAGTTGTAGTAAATAAGAATCCTTACGTTTTATTACAACTTTTTAATTTTAAGTATTACTTAATAATAGCTTCATAAATTGCTGCTTGTATATTGGTTCTAATATCTGCTCGAAGCAACATGTTTTTACCTTTTGATGATGGATATGTTCTATTAGCCATAAACACATAAATTAGTTCTTCGTCTGGGTCTGCCCATGTATAAGTTCCTGTAAAACCTGAATGCCCAAAACTTTTCATTGACAAACAACCACATGTAGGTCCAGATTCTCCAAGTTGTGGTTTATCGAAACCAATACCTCTTCTTATTTTTTTATCGCAATAATAGCAAGTATTAAATTTATCTACGGTTTCTGGTTTTAAGTACCTCACACCACCATAGTAACCTTTCTGTAAATACATTTGCATAATTTTAGCAATGTCGTTTGCATTACTAAAAACACCTGCATGTCCACCTACTCCACCTTGCATTGCTGCTCCCATATCATGCACGTAACCTTGTACTTTTTGAAAACGGTAGTAATCGTCTTCTTCAGTTGGTGGAATACGCGAATTACTTATCGTTTTATATGGATTATAAATGGTATTATTTGCGCCTAAAGACCTATAAAAATGATCTTGAACTAATTCGTTTAAAGGCTTATTATAATAACTTTCAATGTATTGTTTAAGAATATAATAAGGCAGATCGCTATAACGATAACGTAAACGCGTTAACAAGTCTGTATCTTTAATTAACTTAGGAATAGAATCTTGGTAATCTTCACGCATATAAAGGTTGTTTGCCACTTTTATATTAAATTTTCCTGAAGGCGATTTACGATAATATTTAGAAGAAGGTTGCTTGGAAACAGAGTCTAGAGTAGCATAATAAAAAGGTATCCAAGGTTTTAACTGTGCATAATGTGACAGCATTTTCTTTATAGTAATATCCTTTTTATTAGAACTTTTATAATTAGGAATAATCTCGGAAAGCTTAGTATTTAATGAAACAATGCCTTGTTCTTCTAATTCCATAAGTAATGGTAAAGTAGCAACAATTTTAGTCAATGATGCTACATCGTACATATCGTCATCTTTAACTACTTCTGCACCTTTACTATAGGTATGCTTACCAAAATTTTTATTGTAAACCACCTTTCCTTTTCTAGCAACTATAAGTTGAATCCCTGGTGTCATTCCGGCGTTTACGGCATGATTAGCAATAGAGTCTATTTTCTTTAAACGGTAGGAACTTAAACCTACACGTTCTGGAATGCTATAACTTAAGCGTTCTAAAGAGTTTGTTTGAATACCATCACCAACTTTAAAATATGGACCAGCAGAAACTGGTAATGTTCCTTTAGCTGCTAATGCTCCAAAAATGATTTCGGCAGAAGTTTCTTGTGCTATTTTACTATTTTGATAACTAACAATTACACTTTCTATATTTGTAACCGTTTGCAAATCTAAAAGCGCATAAGGTTTTGCAAATACATCTAATATCACAGTATTTGTTCTTGCTATTTCATAGAGCCATGTTAATTCTTTATCCGAAAACTTATAAGATTTCCATGGACTTGCGTTAGATTTATGAAAACTTACAATTACAGTATTATAACTCTGTAGTTTCGCTACTAAATCGCTTAAATTATCTGCTTTAACCTCATTAACTTGTGCGTATTTTTTGAGTGTATTTAAAAATGGTTTCCCATCAGCATCGCCTAATTTAACATAGGCTATTTTTTTAGTTTCTAAATGACGTAACGGTAATAATCCAGAAGAGTCAAGAGCAATTGTAACAGCTTGTTCCATTAGCTTTTCGTAAAGCATATCATCACGTAAACGGTTTAAGTCGTTACTAAGATTATATGTAGAAATTGGTCTGTAATTGTTTAAACCTACTTTGTATTTAGCTTGTAATACTTTTTTAACAGAATGTGCCAAACGTTCTTCTGTAAATAAGCCTTTATTAAAGGCTTTTTCTAATTTTGCTATTCCAGAGGTAACATCAACAGACATTAACATGACGTCATTTCCTGCAAGAAATGCTGCTAAATCTATATTTCCAACTGTGTTTTTAGAACCTTCTGTATCACCATCTAAACCTTCAAATTTAAAGTCTGCTGCACCTTTCATGGTTAGCGCATCAGTAAAAATAAGGCCTTTAAAACCTAGTCTTTCTTTTAAAATAGTAGTAACAATGTTTTTTGAAATTGAAGAAGGATAATCTTGTCTTGGTTCTAAACTTGGAATGTTTAAATGTGCTACCATAACACTAGAAAGTCCTTCTTTTATTAGTTTTCTGTATGGATATAGTTCTACTGAATCTATACGTTTAGCATCGAAAGCTACAGTAGGTAAAGTTAAATGCGAATCTGCTTCAGTATCACCATGTCCAGGAAAATGTTTAGCATTGGCCAAAACGCCTGCGCTTTGCATACCTTTCATAAAAGCAGTAGCTTTCTCGGTAACGTTATCTCTATCTTCTCCAAAAGAGCGATTTCCAATTATTGGATTATTTGGATTTGTATTAATATCTACAACTGGTGCAAAATTAAAATGAACACCTAATCGCTTGCAGTGTTCACCTAACTGTCTTCCTGTTTGTTCTATTAAATAGTTGTCTTTTACTGCACCAAGCGTCATATTCCAAGGAAAAGAATACGTAGAATCTAAGCGCATGCTTAATCCCCATTCTGCATCCATACCAATAAGCATTGGTGTTTTTGAAGCAGCTTGTAACTCATTATTTAACTTTGCTTGACGATAAGGACCTCCTTTAGAATAGATGATACCGCCAATTTTATTATTCTTAATTTGATTTAGAACTTTTACTTTTTCTGCCGCAGTTTGGCTAGAAAAAACTTGCACCATATATAATTGTGCTATTTTCTCGTTTAAGTTTAAAGAATTATAAACGCTATCTACCCATTTTGTTTGCCCTTCTACATCTTTTGCTAACAAAGGATTAGTAGTCTCTTGTGCTTGAATAGTAGATGTTAAAAGGGATAAAGTAAGTAATAATATTAATTTGCGCATAAAAAATTATCAATTTGAGTTTCTATAATATTATAGAACTAAAAACTATGCCAAGTTATTATTTTTCGCACTCTTATTAAAGATTTTAATAGAGATTTATCAATAAATAATAAACAGTGAAATAAAATTAATACTAAATAATATATTACTGTTTTAAAACGCGCTAAAAGTTAGAGGAAGAATTGTTTAATTGATTTTTTTGTGAATTTTCTCTTTACATTTTTTTATTAGACACTTCGTTTAACAAAAAAAAATCTTGGAGAGTGTAATACACTTTCCAAGATTTAAAATTTACTTATAATAAATGTATAGAATTAATTACAATTTATATTAATAATAGCATCAGGGTTATTGGTGCTTACAACTTGTAAAGCTTCTAAATCACAATCATTAAAAATCCATTCATCATTAAAATCGTTAAATTGTTCAACAATAGTAACTACAATTTGTCCAGAAGTATTTGTACTCGTACTCCATGTTCCTGTTGTAGTAGTATTAATTAAATTAATGCTAAGCGTTTGGTCGTTATTAAAGGTGTAAGTAAATAGGTTGTTAGAAACTGTTACATCCCAAGGGCATTCTAATAAAATCCCGGCTACTATACTTTCTGTACAGTCTTCAGTATCATTAGAGCAATTTATGTTAATAATAGTATCTGGGTTATTGGTACTTACAACTTGTAAATCTGCAAAATTACAATCATTAAAAACCCATTCATCATTAAAATCGTTAAACTGCTCAACAATAGTAACTACAATTTGTCCTGAATTATTTGTACTAGTATTCCATGTTCCTGTTGTAGAAAATGTATTATCACTTGAAATTATGCTAAGCGTTTGGTCGTTATTAAAGGTGTAAGTAAGTAGGTTGTTAGAAATTGTTACATCCCAAGGGCATTCTACTAAATACGAAGCTATTGTTGCTTCGTTACAGTCTACAATTGCATCATCGTTTGTACAAGAACAAATAATTAGTAATAGTAGTGTTATTTTTAAAAGTGAGTGTTTAAATAATTTCATGTTTTAAATAGTTTTGAGTTATTTTTTTTTCTTTGTTACTAGTTATACAACACACAAACAAAAAACCCTACCAATAAAAATAGTTTTTTTTATCTAGCTTTGGAACATAAATATTATGATATTATATTATGTCCAAGCAGATAAACAAAATATGTAAGCCTGAGGTTTTCGAAAACATATACAATTCCTATTCTAAACCACTAAGGCATTTTATATATTTTAAAACCAGAAATTTAGATAAAACTGAAGATATTCTACAAGATACATTTGTTAAATTATGGTCTAATTGTGAAAATGTTATTTATGACACAGTAAAAAATTATTTATTTACTATAGCTAATAACTTATTTTTAAATATAGTAAAGCATGAAGCTATAGTTAGAAAAAACCAAAGAGAATTGGTAAAAGAAAGTACAAACGAAACTCCAGAATTTTTGATTATAGAAAAAGAGTATTTGGAAAAAATTGAAATTAGCATAGCAGAATTGCCCGTAAAACAACGCGAAGTTTTTTTAATGAGTAGAATTGAGAAAAAAAAATATAAAGAAATTGCTGAAAAACTAAATATTTCTGTAAAAGCTGTTGAAAAAAGAATGTATTATGCATTAAAGACATTGAAAGAGAAGATAGGTAAAGTGTAAACTAAAAATTATTTTAAAGTAGGGTTTTTGTAATTACAGTTGTATTAAATAAGTAGACTTATGAATAAAGATAATATAGAAGAAGAAAAAATTGAAGCACAATATTTCTATTTAGCAAAATGGATGGATGGAAAGTGTACTCTTGAAGCGCTTAAAAAACATGTTTCTCAAGACGATATTAATGCTTATAAGAAACTTAAAGATGGGCTTGAAGTTTATGAATATCTCAACGCACCAACAAAAGCTTCTTTTGTTAAAATTAAAAGCCGCATAAACAAAAAAAAGAAAAAAACACAACAACTATATAAACAAATTGCATTATCTGCCGCTGCAGTTGTTACTGTTTTACTTATGCTAAACTTATTTGTTTCTACAAACAAATTTAGTTACAGTACAGAGTACGCAGAACATAAAAGTATTAATTTACCAGATGGATCTGAAGTTATTTTAAATGCTAAGTCGCAATTAACTTTTAATAAAAAAACATGGAACAACAATAGGGAACTTTACTTAAATGGAGAAGCTTATTTTAAAGTTAAAACTGGAAATACTTTTACTGTAAAAACAGATAATGGAAGTGTTTTAGTTTTAGGTACACAGTTTAATGTAAATGCTTATAATGAAGATTTTAAGGTTAACTGTTATGAAGGTGAAGTTAAAGTAATCTCAAACAATAACACTACGGTTTTAAAGCC
>NZ_JALZVX010000157.1 GCF_023299985.1 Lacinutrix sp.
GGAAGCCAAAAAAATGTAATCAGAAAAAATGATGTTTCAATTTTTTCAGATACTCTAGTTTTTTGGGAGGAAGCCAAAAAAATGTAATCAGAAAAAATGGTATTTCAATTTTTTCAGATACTCTAGTTTTTTTGGGAGGAAGCTAAAAAAATGTAATTTTTTTAACCTTCGTGATCCAAAATTAATATATATGCGTATATAATTTAAATGGCCTTATTTCTTCATAGGAAAATTGGTTAGTAGTGTAAACTTTTTAATAGGTCATTTTATAGGTTATTTCTAGTAAGCGAAATAGAAATAATCGGTTAGTTTAGTTAGGAGCCAAAATCCTGTTTGATGAAAATTGAACAGGATTTGGTTTGTAGTGACACTTTGTATTTACAAAAACGAAGTTAGCAGTAAATACAATTAGTAGAACTAATCCCAATGAAAATTGAGGTCTTATTTAGTATTTGTAGATAGTATTTGTTTAACACCTAAATAGGTTAATAGTATTCCAACTACAAATAGAAACCAGTAGATAACATCAAAATTAGTCCCAAATAACAAATGGTCGTACGAATACCCAATGTTACTACTTACTATATAAATTAGGTTAAAAACAAAATGTGATATTATTGTGTAACCTATTTTTCTTGTTTTTAAATAAATCAAACCATAAATTATTCCACTTATAAAAGTTGGTATTAAATTATTAGGCGTTTCAATATGTATTATTGAAAAACAAAGACTTGAAACTATTAAAGCGATTATCTCACTGTTTTTTTGAGACAATTTGTCTAATAAAAACCGTCTGTAAAACAATTCTTCAACAATTGGAGCAACTATTATTGTCGAAATAATATTAAAAATAGAATGGTTTGAGATTATAGAATTATCGTTAGAAACAGAATCTTGAAAATAATCTAATATTATTAATTCAAAATTCCAAAAAGGTCTTAATGCTAATTTTAACCCAACTACAATTAAAAGGAGGTATAAGAAAATGTTAGTATTATAATTTTTGAAATTTATAATCTTCTTAAAGTCAAGATTTGGTTTCCAAAATAAAAAATAGATTAATAAAAAGGCGCCAACTTTAGAGGTGATATCTAGTATTCCAAAAGTATTTGAGTAGTATTCGATATTGCCAAAATAATCTTTAAAAGGCAATATTATTATAACCTGAATTATTGCCCAAAAAGTAAAGATTAAAAGTGTGTATAAAAAGGCTTTAATGATGCTCATTTGCAGTTTTATTGATTTGTCATTCCTGCGAAAGTAGGAATCTATTTTGAGGTATTGGTTTGTTGTGGATTCCTGTTTTCGCAGGAATGACAAAAAAATGCTCATCCTTTAGATGAGCATTTTTTTATTATAATAACTCAAGTTGTTATTCTGTAGCCTCAGTATTTTCTTCAGCAGCTGCCTCTGCAGCAGCTTTTTCTTCAGCTTCGGCTTTAGCCTTAGCGTTTTCCATTATTTTAATTTTTTTAAGCTTTGCTTTCCAGATTATTAAAGATTCTGTATGCTTCTTAATATTATCATGAACAGATTTTACAAGTGGATTTTTTTCATCTGCATGTTTAAAAAACAACAAGTTATTTTCTAGTTGGTTTATTTCTCCATTGATTTCACTAATCTTAGTTCTAATAAAACTGTTTTCGTTTTCAAGTCCTCTTTGGTCTTTAGAAGAAGATAAATCTTGAAGCCTGTTTTCAAACTTCATCATTTCAACTTCATTCTTATTCATGTCTAAAGCACCAAATAAAGTATCTAAGGCCTTATTAAAATCGCTTTCAATTTTGCGTTTATTTCCAGGAACACGACCTAATGTTTTCCATTTTGCAATGTAATCCTTAATAATAGTTAAGTCTGCTTTTTGTTCTCCAGAAAGTTTAGTCTCTGAAACAGTCTTTAAAAAAGCTTCTTTTTCTGTAAAGGCTTTTTCTTCTTCTGCGCTAGCTTCATTTCTTTTAGCGTTTATTCTATCGAAATAATGATTACAAGCTGCTCTAAATTGTTTCCAAATCTTATCACTATCTTTTCTTGGTACATGACCAATATGTTTCCAATCGCCTTGAATTTTTTTCATCAATTGCGTTGTCGCTACAAAATCCTCACTGTCTTTGTTAGCTTCGGCAATTTTAATTAATTCTAGTTTTTTGTCTAAGTTATCAAATTGGTCCTTTTTTAAGCTCTTATAATATGTGTTCTTTTTATGGTTAAATTCACGAACAGCAACTTTAAATTTAGTCCACGTAGCTTCGTTAACCTTTATTGGTACTTTTCCTGCTTTAAAAAACGCTTCGCGAAGCATCTCTACTTCTTTTATCTTTTTTTGCCAGTCTTTGTGTGCGTTACCAGGATCGTTAGTTTTTTCTTCAATAATACCAATAATACCATGTTTAAACTCTAAATTCTTTTCGTAAAGCGCATCTAAATGATTGTAATATTCTTGACGTCTATCATTTATAACTTTAGTTGCTTCTTTAAAACGATCCCAAATTGGTTCTCTATGTTCTCTGGCAACAGGACCTAATTCTTCTTTCCACATTTTGTGTAAAGCTTGAAGCTCTCTAAAGGCACGATTACTGTTTTCGTCTTTAGCTAAAGCTTCGGCACGTTCAATAATTTTTGTCTTTTTCTCAAGGTTATGCTCAAAATCTTTATCGCGTAAATCTCTATCTAAATGTAATAAATCGTAAAAGCGTTCTACATTAAAATGGTAGCTGTTCCAAGCATTATTATATTTATCTCTTGGTATAGATCCTGCAGCTTTCCATTGGTCTTGCAGTTCTTTAAATTGCTTGTATTTTGTATTCATAGTTCCATCAAGATCTGTAAGTGCCTTAATGTCTTCTATAATTTGAAGTCTTGAAGATAGATTGTCTTTTAAACTATTTTCTAAACTCTTATAATGTGCTTTAGTTTTATTGCGATACTCTTTATAAGCTTCATTAAAGCTGCGTTTTAGAGGCGTTGTATAATGAAAATCTATTTCGTTACCACCTTGATCTAAGAATTCTTGCTTTTTTTCTTCAACAAGTGCATTAAATTTCTCGTTAAATTCGTTTTTAATGGCTTCAACATGCTTTTTTATAGCTTGTATTTTTTGGCTTTCTACCAGTTTTTCTAGCTCGATAACCAAAGCATCTAAAGACATTTCGCTATAGTCTTTTTCTTCTATATTATGGCGATCACTCGTGCCTTCGTCTTCTGCATCTTCTGCATTAGAGTTGTCTATTTCGTTGATTACAGTGTCTTTAGTACTCTCGTTTTGAGTGTCTTGAGGCTCTGTTGTGTCTTTTTCTACTGTTTCTTCAACAGTCTCTTCAACGTTTTCAATAGTTGTGTTTTCTAGTGCTTTGTTTTCTTGTTTTCCGTCTGCGTTTAGCAGGTTATCTTGCTCTGACATTTTGTAAAATGTTATGTTTATGGTAAAATTTAGATTTTAAAGATACTAAAACTTGTCTTTTAATAACGAACTCATTTTTTATTTGTTCCAAATACTCCAAGATTTCTCTGCTTGCAATGCCAACATTTTCTCTCCATTAATAATAGTAGCACTATTTTGCTTACCTAAATTTAAAAATCTTGTTTCTGATGGATTATAAATTAAATCGAATAATATATGCTGATTAGAAATAGCTTGATATGGAATATCTGGACATTCATTAACATCTGGAAAAGTACCTAAAGGTGTACAATTAATAATTATTTGATGTGCTTCTATAACCTTATCCGAAAGTTTGTTATATGTGTATTTTGCTTTTTTTGATGTGTTTCTAGATACAAATGCATAATCAATATCTAGAGATTTTAAGGCATACGCAATAGCTTTACTTGCGCCTCCAGTTCCAAGAATTAATGCTTTTTTATGATGGGCTTTTAACAACGGTTTTAAAGATTTTTTAAATCCGTAATAGTCTGTATTATAACCAATATAGTTTCCTTTTTTGGTGATTTTAATAGTATTTACTGCACCAATAGCTTTTGCTCTTTTATTTAGTTTATCTAGAAAAGGCATGATGTCTTCCTTGTAAGGAATGGTAACATTAAGACCATTTATATCACTTTCCTGCTTCAGTTTTGTTTTAAATAAAGCAATGTTTTTAAGGTCAAAGTTTTCATAAGTTGTGTCTTTTATAACTTCAGTTTCAAATTTATTTTTAAAATAATTTCTTGAAAATGAATACGAAATATCTTTTCCTATTAAACCAAATCTACGCATGTGTTTGTCGTGTTTTTCTGCCATACCATTCTAAACTTAGAACAATAGCAATGCCAATAATAATATAGAATACTGCAATAAGAGTTTCTGTATTAAGTTCTGGTATAAAGCGTTTGTAGTTTTCTAAAATGTGTTTTCCTCTAGAGTCTAAAATTGCGACTCCAGAGCTATCTGTTTTAAAAATGGTTTCTTTCCAAGGCCAAACCACACCAAGAGAACCTACAATAAAGCCTATTATAGAAGCTATAGTAACACTTTTGTAATGTTTTAATATATAGCTTAATACATGAGAGAAGGTTACTAAACCAACTGCAGAGCCTAAAGTAAAAACAAGAAGTACTTTTAGCATTCTTACACGTTCTACATTTTCTATAAAGCTGAAGTTGCCTCCAAGAACCTCATAAAAAGTATCGTAAAGCGCATTAACAGAATCTACTAAAAGTAGTACATAGTTGCCTAATAGTATTAATATGAAGGATCCTGAAAAGCCAGGAAGCGTCATCCCAGAAACACTAATAATACCACAAATAAATACAAACCAAAGGTTGTCGTTTTCCATTGCAGGATCTAAAAAACTAATAGTAATACCAATAGCGGCTCCAACAAAAAGAGATAAGCAGGTGGTAAATTTCCAATCTTTAAAGTCTTTGCTTATATAATAAATTGAGCCTAGAATCATACCAAAAAACACACTCCAAACATAAAGCTCATAATGTTTAATAAAATAATCTAATATTTTAGAAATACTAAAATAGCTTACAAGCATTCCAAAAAATAGCAGACTTAAAAATTTGCCATTTATGTAATGAAAGCAAGAGCGAAACTTACCATTTAATAGCAGCTTAAAAGCTGTAAAATTAACATGTTTAAGCGAGTGTATAAATTCTTCGTAAAAGCCAGTTACAAATGCTACAACACCACCAGACACTCCAGGAACTTTATTAGCAGCTCCCATTGCTAAACCTTTTAAAGTTAAGAAAACCTTGTCCTTAAATGTTTGTGTTTTTTGCATTATGCTTTTTTTGAACCCATTTTTTCTAACATAAAAATAGTTAAGAAACCTATTACTATTAATACGATTGAAAGTAATAATTGGTTGTCACCTTCAAAACTAAAAGGAGAAATACTTTGTTCTATAAAAGGCACTTCTTCTCCATGAGAATTTAACCTAAACTCTAATACTTTTTTCCAAGGCCAAATTTTATTTAAAGAACCAACCATAAAACCAGTTAAAATAGCTAATGTTAGTTTTTTATGGTTTTTAAACATCCAATTTAATATTTTAGAAAACGCTTTTAGTCCTATAACGGCTCCAATTGCTAGCATTAAAAACTTAATAAAAGCAGCTTTAAAGAGTTCAAAGTTTAGAGTAAATACACTTTCTAGTAAATTGTCTATAGTGTTAATTGCTATTTGGTAAGCGCCTAAAATTAATAGAATAAAAGCGCCAGATATTCCAGGAAGAATCATGGCTATAATTGCGATAGCACCACAAAAAAGTAAATATAAATTACTGTCTGGAGAAGCAAAAGGTTCTGCAATTGTAATAAAATAAGATCCTATTGCAGCTATTATTAGTACTAAAATAACTGGAAAATTCCAAGATTTAATTTGTTTTCCAATAAATAGGATGCTTGATAAAACTAAACCAAAGAAAAACGACCATAATAAAATGGGTTCGTTAAATAATAACCATTTTATGGCTTTTGCTAGAGAGAAAATACTAATAGCAATACCTAAGAATAAAGAGAGTAAAAAGTTACCGTTAATTTTATGCCAAGCAGTTTTAAATCCTTCGGATTTCCATATTTTAAAGAACCCAAAATTTAAGTTATCTATACTTTGTAATAGCTCTTCGTAAATTCCAGATATAAAAGCAATAGTTCCACCAGAAACTCCAGGAACAACATCTGCTGCTCCCATGGCAATACCTTTAAGGGCAATTATAAAATAGTCTTGAATTTTTCTTTGCATGCCTAGATTTTTATATCAAATCAAAGGTATGGAATTTGAAGAAGAATTTAATGTGTTTTTTAGCTAAGAAAGTGTTGCAATAGGATTGATCTTTTATTAAGATAAATTAATAACTATTCCACTTGTATTATTGTTTTTATACCACACAGCTTTTATTGACCTAACATGTTTACTTGTCTGTTTTATAGATTTTAAGAAATCAGATTTTGATAAAAAGTCTAATTCCTTATTAGAATAATATTTTTCATACACTTTATATAAGTGAGTTTGATTTACAATCAATTCTCCACTTTCAATCTTGTAATACCTTTCATCAATTAAATTCAAGCTTAATACTGTTTTTATTATTTCAATGATTTTAGAACTGTGAGTCAGGGCTTCTTTGGATGATAGTATATTTTCTAATCTTTCTTTAATTTTCACGTTATCTTTTACTTCATCAAGTTGAAATAATTTATTTGAAAAATATTTATATTCGAATAAAGAAATTTCATTAGATATTTTTTTTGCTCTACGAATTGTTGGATGAAAGAATGAATTGGCTATCAATATTATTCTGGGAGAATTATTTAGTTTCAAAATATTTTTCTTCTCTATAATTGACAGTTCATCAATTCGTGATATAATTAACTCCAAATTCTCTTCAACGAAATCAGAATAATCGATTGCTTGAATTATTATGTTTCTAGAATGTTCTTTTTTTAATTCAAAAATGACAAGATTATGTTAAATTGAATTATAAGCTAGAATATCAATCCTTCCACTTAAACCAAAAAGCCTTACATTTCCTTTAATACTAAATTCAGATTTTATAATCCGAAGATTCGGAAAGAAAAGGTTGAAATTTTCAACTACTAAGTTCTGTAGTTTTTTTTCTGTAATCTCTAGTTCTTCAGATTTAAGTTTTGTTTTTATGTCAAAAATCATCTTTTTATTATTAGAGAATTAGGCTTATTTAGTTGCTTTTATTTGTTTTTTAATAAGTTTTTTACAGCTATAGAACTATAAACCTCAGGAAATAATTCTTCAATAACAATAATTTGTTCGGCATCAAAACGCATTCCGTTTCTTAAATGGTATGTTGCTTTTTCAGTTTCTAGTAACTGAAAATATAAACCAGCCAACCTAAATTCTATTTCAGCATTTTCTGGGTAAAATTCTGCTGCTTGAATTAAGTTAAAAGTTGCTGCTTCTCGCTCACCTAGTTTTACTAATATATCACTTCTAATTAACCAAGATTCTAGTTCATAATTACCTAATTCTAGTGAACGCTTGTAACCACGTTCTGCTTCTTCAAGAAAGTTTAATCTGTGGTTAATTTTTGCAAAGTATTTCCAGTATGCAACATTTTCACTATCTATGTTTATAGCTTTATTAATGTAGTATAAGGCTTTATGGTAATTTCTTTCTTTAGAGTAAAACTTAGTAATTGCAATCCAGCCTTTGTCTAAAAGCGGATCTTCATGTACCGTTTTATAGTAATATTGTACTGCCAAATCGTTATTTCCTAACTTTTCATGACAGTTACCAATACGCAGTAAAGCAAAAGAGGTTGGGTCTTCTAAGGATAATGTGATACTGTAGTTTTCTATGGCTTCATTATAGCGTTTTAGCTTTTCTAAAACCTTTCCTTTTTCTATATATGCGCCAACAAAAGTATCGTCTGAAATTATAGCAAAATCAAAAGCAGACATTGCTTTTTCAAAATCTTTTAACTCGTAATATTGACGACCAAGTTGGTGCCAAGCTACTTCGCAGTATGGATTTTTGTCTAAATAGGTGTTAAGGTATTCTATGGCTTCGGTATTTTGATCTAAAAAATCGAAACAATAAATAATATTATAAAGTGATGCGTAATCTTCTGGATTGGCTTCAAGACATTCCATAAAACTATCTCTTGCCATATCAAATTGATCAAGAAATAAATACTCCATACCTATAAGCGAGTGGATATCTGCAGTTTCTTCTGTTAAATCAATAGCGTTATTTAAAACAGCAATAGCTTCAATGTGCTTGTCTTCTTTAGATAATATATTAGCTTTTTGAATATAGATTTCTTCGTTAGATGGCTCAAGAATATAGAGTTCGTTTAAAAGTGAATTAGCTTTGCCTAATTCATTTTCAAAAACAAAAATTTCAACTTTAAAAAGTTTTAAACTTACTGAGCTTGGATGCTGCTGTAAGCCTAGTTTAATAGCTTTTTTAGCAAGCGCTACTTTACCTTGATTAAGGTAATGGTGAATAATATTTTCAAATTCGTTAGAGTCAAAAAACAAAACATTATTTGTTTTAAGCATAGACTCGAATTTTGTAAGCGATATGTCGTTAGGTTCTTCTTCTTGGCTAAAATCCATAGGCATTAATCTAGCATTGCGGTGTAATAAATGTAATACTCAAAAGGCTATTTTTAAGGTATAACAAACAAATGTTTTTAACAAAGTAATGAACAACTGTAGCTTGTTATTGATTTTTTTTAGGCTTTGTATTTGATAATTAACGGTTTACAATTACTTATTTGCTTTGTATGTTTTTTAATACTTCAACAATAATGCCACAGCCTTTAATAATTTCGTCGTTGCTAATGGTAAGAGGAGGTGTAATTCTAACGGCTTTAGGCTCGAATAATAGCCAAAACAGTATTAATCCATTGTCTTGTGCCTTTAAAACCAGATGATTAGCTATTTCTGAAGACGATAAAATAGCCGCTAACATTAAGCCTTTTCCTCGAATTTCTTCTATAAAAGGATGCTTTAAGTGCGTTCTAATCAATTGCTCTTTTTCTAGAGTTTGTGACATTAAGTCACGCTCTGTTATTTCTTGTAAAGTTGCCAAAGCAGCAGAAGCTATAACTGGATTACCACCAAATGTAGTAATATGTCCTAGTTTTGGTTCGTCTTGTAACCTGTCCATTAATTTGGCAGAAGCTGTAAAAGCACCAATAGGCAAACCGCCTCCAAGTCCTTTTCCTGTTACTAAAATATCTGGAATACAGTTGTAGTTTTCAAAGCCAAACAATTTTCCAGTTCTACCAATTCCTGGTTGAATTTCGTCTAAAATTAATAATGCGCCAACGTCATCGCAGCGTTTTCTGATTTTTGAGAGATAACCGTTTTTAGGTTCTATAAAACCTGCACCACCTTGAATGGTCTCCAAAACAACACAAGCCGTTTTTGTAGTAATGTGTTTTAAATGTGGTTCATAATTAAATGTAATATGGCTAATGTCTGGTAGTAACGGTCTAAAAGGTGCTTTACGTTCTTCAAAATCCATTAAACTTAGCGAACCCATTGTATTGCCATGATAGGCATTATGTGCTGCAATAATTTTGCTTCTTCCAGTTGCGCGTCGTGCTAATTTTAATGCACCTTCTATGGCTTCTGTTCCGGAATTTACTAAGTATGTTTTTTCAAGCGATTTTGGTAAATGTTTTGCTAATAAAGCGCATAAATCTACAGCTGGCTTTTGTATGTATTCACCATAGACCATAACATGTAAATAGCTGTCTAGTTGTTTTTTTATAGCTGAAACAACTCTTGGATGCGAATGCCCTAAACTACAAGCCGAAACACCTGCAACAAAATCTAAGTACGCTTTATTATTAGTGTCGTAAATATAAGAGCCTTTAGCATGAGAAATTTCCATTGCTAATGGATGTGGTGTGGTTTGCGCTTGGTGTTTAAAGAATTGATTTTTCATTCTTCCTTTTTTAATTCCAATGCTTTACCTATTGTAGGTTTTTTACTTTTAGATTTGGTTTGTTTAGTAAGGTTGTTCTTAAGGAGTTCTTGTTTAGCTGGTTTTCCTTTTTTTGTTGGAATTTGCCTTGATGCTTTTAATGGTGCATCATCACGTGCATCTCCAAAACGAACTTTTGGCTTACTTTCATTATCTGCTTTTTCTACACGGTTTAATAAATTTTCATCAAAAAATTCTTCTTCAGAAACTGCAGGATCTAAGCCTTTAATTACTGGTAAATTTAAAGGCGGATCGTCTTTAAATAAATCTTCAACACTTAATGGTCTTTCCTCTTCTCGCCAATCAAAATCCTTTAATCTCATGGCTCCTTTAGGAATTTGGTCTTCAGGATAGGCCTTGAATTCAGGATTAATAAGCCTTTTGAAATAATAAATACCACCTTCTTCAAAGTACATTTCTATATTTGCAGACCGTCCTTTATCCAAGCTTATAAATTCATCATCATCATTTCGCGCAATAAAAATGGATTCTGCATTTTTAAAGATATTTACTTGTTTTAATTGGTTATTCTCATCGAATAAACCAATTAAACGTTTTCCTTTTATTTGACTAAAATACTCTGTACTTAAAGTGTCTTTACTAATTATAAAAGCATTTTCGAAAACTTTTAGAGAATCTAATTTTTCGGTTTCCGGATTAGATTGTAAATGAATAGTATCTCCAGTTATTTGGTTAGTTAAATTCCAAAGAATAGGTCTTCTTTTTACAGCAAATGCATCTTTAGAGTTTAAACGTGATAAATTAATAAGTTGCGTTAATCCTGTTTGATGATTTACGTGAATAGAATCAGATTTACCGCTAACATCAGATTTATACATTTTTGCATTTCTAAAGGCTCTGGTTATACGATTGTTTTCTTTTCCAGTAACCATTAACGTGTCTGAATGTATATAAATAGAATCGTTTTCTTGAACCGAAATGGCCAAAGCGCGTTTGGTAACAAAAGCAGAATCTTTAGATTTATAAACTTCGGCATAATGACCTGTTATAATACTATTATTTATGGTGTCTGTAATTTTTATATTATTTGTGGCAGATGCAAAATCGCGATTACGGTCAAAATACATGCTATCTCCAACCACCACACGATTATCGTAATCTATTCTTGAGTTTTTTGTGAAGTAACCTGTGTCATTATTAGTATTGTAAAAACCACGCTCGCAATACACAGTACTTGTTTCTCCAACAATTGTTGAAGGACCAAACATATAAGAGTGTCCAGTTTCCGAATAAAAATCTAACTGATTAGTAGTTAATACATATTCAGGATTCACCAATTTTACAGTATTTAGAAAGCGATATTTCTTTTGAGACATATAATATCTACCAACAGTACTTGTTATAGTTCCTGAAGAATCTCTTACTACTTTTCCATCTTCCTCATAATATGCTTCTTGTTTTGCACGATCGAAAAATAATTTTTGTGTTGTTAAAGTTGAACTTGGTTCGGTTAAAACAACATCACCTTTTGCATATGCTAATTGTGTTTTTCCACTATATTCTGCGTATTTTGCAATCATAGTAATGGTATCACCTTGTATCATTTTTACGTTTCCGTAAGCTTCTACAAAGTTTTCTTTACCATATAAAACCGCCTGGTCGCAGTACATATCGATACCATCATGGTAAACATGTACTTGTCCAGCGTCACTACGTGTTAGTATTCTTGCGCCTGGATATTTTTCTTCGTCTATTTCTCCAAAAGCACCAGAATCTTTAATCTCAATGTTTTTGCGCTGTTGCGCATAACTATTGAAAGTTAATAGGCTGATAAAGCATAATATAAATAGTTTTTTAAACATTTTGTTCTTTGTATATGAGCAAAAATAACGATTAAAATGAGTTAGCATTATGTATTAGGGAAATTTTAATAACTAAAGCTTTCCGAAAGCTTTTTTTTGAAGATGTAAATAAATCCATGTGTCATTTATCGATAAAATATTTGTTTTGTCGAATAATATTTTTTTAGTTTAAAAAAACGTATTACAGCGAATAAATACACCTATAGTAGATTAAAGTAGGTTTCCTTTTTTTATTTCAAAAATAAACACTTTTTTTGCGACGCTATTAATTGAATTCCTATTTCTAAAGTCATAAAAACTAACACTAACCAGTGTTCAAGTATCTATCTGTACTTTTTTTTCGATTTTAAAATTTCTTTCAGTTTTTAGTAAACTATTAATTAACACAAACTAAAAACAATGATGAAAAGAATTTTACTTTTTGTAACACTTGCATTTATAGCAAGTTTTGCCTCAGCACAAACATTTAATTATCAGGCAGCAGCGAGAGACGCTGGTGGAGATTTAATTATTGGAGACGATTTAGGTGTCCAAGTTAGAATCCTTTCGGGTTCTAATACTGGAACTACAGTTTTCGCAGAAACATGGACCGTAACAACTAATGCAAACGGTGTTTTTGACCTTGCAATAGGAGAAGGAACAAACGTTTCTGGAGATTTACTAACATTAGATTGGGGAAATGTAGATTATTTCTTAGAAATAGCAATCGATGAAGATGGTGGTATAATTTACCAAGTGGTAGGTGCTTCACTATTAAGAGTTGTTCCAGTAGCAATGACTTCATTACAATTTGAGGAACAAGTTGGAGATACCAATGTTATTCAATTAGCTACAACAGTTGTAAACAATACAGGTAATATTACGTCTTTAAGTAGTAGTGATGCTAACCAAGAGTCAAGATTATTGACGTTAGAAAATCAAAATTTAGATGCACGTTTAACAATTGTTGAAGCAGCCGTTGCTCAAAATACAGCAGATATTTCTGGTAACAATTCTGCATTACAGGCTAATATTGATGCAGTACAATTAGATGTAGACGGAAACGAAACAGATGCAGATGCTGCAATTATAGCTGCACAAACTGCTGCACAGACATTTGCAACAGATGCTGATACAGCACAGTCAACACTATTGAACAATGCAATTACCGCAGTTCAAAATGATGTAGATACAAATGAGTCAGATGCAGATGCTGCAATTATAGCTGCACAAACTGCTGCACAGACATTTGCAACAGATGCTGAT
>NZ_JALZVX010000158.1 GCF_023299985.1 Lacinutrix sp.
TCCTGGCTCTAAACGACCATGATATTCTACGTTTTCTGGCTTAATGTCAACAACTCCAGTTTCTGATGACATGATCACATTGCCTTGTTTTGTAACCGTATATCGTGATGGACGCAAACCATTTCTATCTAAAACTGCACCAATAAAATTACCATCTGTAAACGGTATAGATGCTGGACCATCCCAAGGTTCCATAAGGCAAGAATTGAATTCGTAAAACGCACGTTTAGCATTAGACATGTCAGGATTTTTCTCCCAAGCTTCAGGAACTAACATCATCATGGTTTCTGGAAGCGAACGACCAGTCATTAATAATAACTCAACAACCATATCTAAGGTTGCAGAATCAGATTTTCCTTTTAAAATTGTTGGAATTATCTTTTTAATATCATCTCCAAATAAAGGACTTTCCATTATTTCTTCACGAGAAAACATACGTGATACATTACCACGTAATGTGTTTATTTCTCCATTATGACAAATGTATCTAAACGGTTGTGCTAAATCCCAAGTTGGGAAAGTGTTGGTTGAAAAGCGTTGATGTACTAAAGCTAACCTTGTGTCTAAAGCCGAATTAAATAAATCTAAATAATATTCATTAATATGTTCTGGCTTAAGTAGGCCTTTAAAAATTATGATTTTAGTTGATAAACTCGGTAAGTAAAAGAACTGTGCTTCAGATAATTTTGAACCATATATAGTATGTTCTGCAATTTTTCTGGCAGCAAATAATTTAAGATTGAATGCTCTATCACTTTGTTTATCGTCAGTCTTTCCTATAAAAATTTGCTTTACAAACGGTTCGGTTACTTTGGCAACGCGACCTAAAACTTTACTGTTTACTGGCACATCTCTCCAGCCAATAAGTTTAAGTCCTTGTTTTTTAATTTCAGTTTCAAAAACAGCGATACAATATTGACGTTGATTTTCTTTTTTTGGAAGAAACACATTGCTGACCGCGTATTCTCCAGCTTCAGGTAAATCGAACTCACAAAATATCTTAAAAAACTTATGTGGAATATCTATTAAAATACCTGCACCATCTCCTGTAACACCATCTGAACTTACAGCACCTCGATGTTCTAATTTTACTAAAATCTCTAACGCTTTATGTATAATATCGTTTGAACGTTTTCCAGTTAAACTACATATAAATCCAGCACCACAATTATCGTGTTCGAATTCTGGTAAATACAATCCTTGTTTCTTCAGCATAATTAGAAAATTTTAAAGGTTTTGAAGCCTTGGTATTTCTCCAATATAAGAGCGATAGTTTGATAAAAAAAAAGTTGGAATTACTTTTCCGATATTCTGAATTAGACCTTTATTTATTGTCTTTTGAATAATTTAAGCGTCTTATTTTGTTAATAAAGCAATAAGTATAAATCAATAAAAATTGATTTTCGCAACGAATAATTTTGAATAAATACATATTTGTTAAATATAATTTATCAAAAAATCAATTTTAATGATAATTATTAAAATTCTTGATATGTAATTCTTTAAATATCAACATTTAATTTATTATACCCTATTAAAAATAGGGTTAAAAATAAATTATTCGTAAAAATAGTGATTCAGACCCTAATTAATACATGGTTTAAATTAAAATAATATAGTTTTGACTTCATTATCAATCAAAAATCAAACAAATTATGAAATCAATTACACTAACAGCTATGTTATTAGTATCGCTATTTAGTTTTGCACAAAATGAAAAGGAAACTACTGAAAAGAAGTTTGCTTTTAAAGGTAGTATAGATGCTTATTATCGCACTAATGTTACTGCACCTAATGATGAAAATCAAATTGCACCTGCTACATCATTTGCCGATACTGCAGGATTTTCTTTAGGAATGGGAAATCTTATTGCGTCTTACGAGAAAGGAAAAGCAGGTGCAGTTGCAGACCTAGTTTTTGGACCAAGAGGTGAAGCTGCAAGTGCAACAGAATTAAATCAGTTATTCGCTTTTTATAATATTAGTGAAAATACTAAACTAACTTTTGGAAAATTCAATACGTATTTAGGATATGAAGTGATTTCGCCAGTTGGTAACTTTAATTATAGCACATCATACTTGTTTTCAAATGGACCTTTTTCTCACACAGGTTTAAAAGCTGATTTTACTTTATCTGAAGATTTTAGTTTAATGCTTGGTGTTTTTAACCAAACAGATGTTACCGAGTTTAATCCAAATGGAAGTTATGCTGTTGGTGCGCAATTAGGATATAGCGACCAATATCTAAACCTATTATACGATAAAGCAGGCTTAGGTTTTGAAATTGATTACACAGGTGGTTTTGACGCTACAGATGCTTTTTTTATTGGAATTAATGCTGCTTATGCAGATAATGAAGGTGAAGGGTTTTATGGTGTGGATTTGTATCCACAATACACATTAAGCGATTCGTTTAGCTTAGGACTTAGAGGAGAATATTTTCAAACGCAGAGTGATGCTATAGATAATGATCTAAGTGTTATTGCATTAACACTAACAGGAAGTTATATGGTAGACGATTTAATAATCAAACCAGAATTAAGATTCGATAATGGATCTGAAGATATATTTATTGACACAGATTTAATGGCAACTAAGAGTTTAGGCTCTTTTGTAGTTGCAGCTATATATAAATTTTAACTAAAACTAATTATGAAAAAAGTTGAAGCAATAATCAGGAAATCAAAATTTTCGGCCGTAAAAAAAGCATTACATGAAGTAGGAGTGAACTTCTTCTCTTATTGGGATGTTACAGGTTTAGGTAACGAAAAAGAAGGTCATGTTTATAGAGGTGTGTCTTACAGCACTAGCGATATACAAAGACGCTATTTATCTATAGTTGTAAACGATGATTTTGAAGCAGTAACCATTAAAGCAATTTTGGAAGCAGGCTCTACAGGAGAAGTAGGAGATGGTAAAATATTTATCTCACAAATCGATGAGGTTTACAGAATAAGAACAGGAGAAAAAGGCGGAAACACTTTAAAATAAAACACATGGAATTATTGACTATAAATAATGTATGGATGATGATCTGTACAGCGCTCGTTTTCTTTATGCATTTAGGATTTGCACTTTTAGAAATCGGGTTAACAAGACAAAAAAATACAATAAACATTTTATTTAAAAACATATTTATTATAACTGTTGGCTTATTACTTTACTGTTTAGTTGGATTCAATTTAATGTATCCAGGAGATGTTTTTACTGAAGTAAACGGTGTCATAGAAGGTGATTGGAATGGGCTTTTAGGATTCGCAGGATTTGGATTAGATGCTCCACTTACAGCAGCTGAAGGCTTAGACTTAGCTTATAATGGTGGTTATACCTATTGGACAGATTTCTTGTTTCAAGGTATGTTTGCGGCTACAGCAGCAACCATAGTTTCTGGTGCAGTTGCAGAGCGTATGAAAATTGGACCATTTATGGTTTTTACTGTAATCTATGTTGGATTAATTTATCCAATTGCTGGCTCATGGAAATGGGGAGGCGGATTTTTAGACAAATTAGGATTTTACGATTTTGCAGGATCTACATTAGTACATTCAGTAGGTGGATGGGCAGCTTTAGTTGCAGTATGCTTATTAGGAGCACGAATTGGTAAATTTAAAGATGGTAAAATACAAGCCATTCCTGGGCATAATATTCCATTAGCAACAGCAGGTGTTTTAATCTTATGGTTAGGATGGTTTGGCTTTAATGGAGGTTCTGTTTTATCTGCAGATCCAGAATTAACCTCATTAGTATTGGTAACAACATGTTTAGCAGCAGCGGCTGGAGGAGTTGTATCTGCCATAGCATCTACAATTATGTATAAAAACTTAGATTTAACTATGTTTTTAAATGGTATTCTTGGAGGATTGGTTGGTATTACAGCTGGAGCAGATGTTATGTCTCCAACAAGCGCTATTATAATTGGAGCAATAGCAGGTGTGCTTATTGTATTTGCTGTTAGTTTTATAGATAAATTAAAACTAGACGATCCAGTTGGAGCAATAGCTGTACACTTAGTATGTGGTATTTGGGGAACATTAGCAGTTGGAATTTTTGGATTTAGCGCTGTAACTAACGATGCAGGTGAATTTTTAAACGCAAGTGGAAATGTTGTTGCAACACTATCTGAAGC
>NZ_JALZVX010000159.1 GCF_023299985.1 Lacinutrix sp.
ATGCAAAAACTAAAACAAGCAAACCTATACAGAAGCGAGCTTATTCCTATAAGTGGAAAGCTAGTAGAACGTTATAATAAGTGTTTGGTGAAACTTGGGTTTACACCAACAAAATTAACAGCTTTTTCTATTGATGGAAAAGGTTGGAGTCCAGAAATTGCAGAAGAGAAAAAGACAATTCATTACTTAAATAATGGAGAAGCAAATATGCATGCCATTATAATTTCACCTTTGCAGAAAGGTAAACCAGTATATGTTCCATTTCATACTTTCGACCGTGAAATGATGCAGTATGTTTATAGAACGCACGAGGCTAAAATTAATAATATCACTCGTGATAGTGCTATTTGTTTAGATTTCGACCAAAATATTGATGCTTTTTATGAGCCTTTAGATGTTTTAAAGTATAAAGATGTAAATATTAATTTTCATTTAATAGATAATTTAGACAACGTTAAAAAAGAGCAGTTAGCGTTAGTGCACAAATTCAAACAAGGCAATAATTTTATAGATGAAACTATTCATGCAGAATTATTAGAATCTGCTAAAAAGTATGGTGATTTAAGAGCTCGTGATTTAGATTTACATGAACTTCAATTTACAACCAATTCCTTTTACACTAAAGCATTTGGAGGTGTTTACATACTTAGAGATTTTATAAAAACGATTGTTGTTTTCGAAGATAAAAAATGGCATAAAGAAGCGATTAAAGATTCTACACACGATGTGTTGATATATCACATTTCGCAACCAGAGTTAATGGATAAACTGCGAGATCATATTATTATAGAATGTGATCTTGATATTGAAGTAAAAACTGAGCGTTACGATCGTATTAAAAAGTTTGTATTTGCTGAAACTATAAAGAATCCACAACATTCAATAAGAGATGTTTTAAACGATAAAGTTTTAATTAAGAGTTACTTAAATAAATTATCTATAGACGATAGAAAACGAGTAATGAGTGTAGAACGTTATCTTGAGAAGTTAGAAGTAAGTAACGAATTTAAAATAGCAGATATTGTAGATTTAAAGTTTTTTGAGGCTTTACATAAACCACACTCATCGTTAGATCCAAAGCATCAAGATTTAATTTGGAAGCTTTTAATTAACGTTTCGGCTAAAGATGTTTTATTTTTATATTGGTACGATAAAGAGCAATTTTACAAAACGTATGATACTTTAGAGGATTCATTAAAGGAATGGGTAATACAAGAAATTAGTAACAATATATAGCGTTTACATACTAATAGACTAACAACCAAACACAAAGACTATGCTAACAATAGAAATAATTACATTTATTGGCTCCATTTTATTTGGAATATTACTCTATTGGAGAGAATCTAAGAGTAATAAAATATATAAGTTTTTTAACAAGTTGTTCTATTCAAAGGAGTTACAAATGAAACCTGGAAGTAAAAAAGGATTCTTATACCAACAGTCACTTTTAATGCGATTGGTTTATTTAGGCGCTTTGTATTTACTAGCAATTATAATTATTCAATTTTTAATTCCATTTGATATGGGATTAATTAAAATTATAGCACCAAGTCTTTTTGGAGCTTTGGTAGGAACGTATTTAGCAAACTTCGTCTTTAAATCTTCTGAAGTTATAGACGAAAAAGGAGATTCTTTAGTAGATGCAGTAAAAGATACTGTTGAAAAAGGAAAAGATTTTATAAAGGATTTAGAAGCGAAGGATAATAAAGTTGTAGCTGAAGCTAAAAAAGAAATAAAAGCAGAACCTGAAGCACCTAAAAAGAGTGCAAGACAGAGGTTGAAGGATAAAGGACATTTATAAAAGCTTGTCATTCCTGCGAAAGTTGGAATCCCAAAAAAAGATAATCTTAAAAAATAGATTCCTGTCTTCGCAGGAATGACAGATATGATAAAAAACTACTGGAATAAAGGCGGAAAACAAAAGCGAATAGTCATCATTTTTAGTTTAATAATAATTGCATTATTATTCTTTATGCGTGACGATTACCAACCAGCTTTACTGTTTGTTAGAAAATTTATTTTTATAATATTACTTTGTGGTATAATATTGTTCTTTGGTTTAAGAAGCTTTAGAAATCAAGCGTCAACAGGAAAACGTATTTTTACACTAGCCATATTAGCTGTGTTTTTTGGCGCTTTATATTTTGTTGGATGGAAAATGGAATTATACGATTATATGAAAACGTATAATGTGTTTAACGATTTAAATCGTGTCGAAATTAGTAAGCTACCATTAACTCAAAACGAACGCATTCAGCCTTTAAAAAACATCCATTCTATGGGTAACGAAAGTGTTGGTGAAACTAAAGATGTATCGCTACCACATTTAGTGCGAGTAGATGAAGAAAACAAATGGACTATGGCAATCCAGCCAACCGAAAAATACTACTGGCAAGGTATGAAGGATAATACCGAAGAAGTATTTTCGGTATCAAGTACAACACCATTTCCGCGCTTTTCTAACGAAAATAGAATTCCGGTAACCTTTGCCATTGGTGAATCTTTAAAATTTAGTAGAAATACTTACAATGCGGTTGTGCAACGTTTTAATCCGTGGATGCTTGTAAATTATGAGCCAAGCGATACGTTTTACATGAAAAATGATACAGGACAATGGGTAGAAGTAGTAAGTTTAATAAAATGGAAAGGTTTCTTTTTTCCTTACCCAACTTTTGGTGGTGTTATGATTATTGAAAATGGAGAGCACGATGCAAACGATTATATAGAGCGTATTACTATTGGAAAAGGAGAGTTTGTTGCTGCAGATGAAACAAAAAATTATCCATTTCTTACCAAGCAAAATACCTTAGCAGAAAAAGTATCAAGATTACAAGCAGAATCTTTAAAGTTTTTAGGTGGTTTTAGCGATCCTTTACCTTGGAATATGAAAACTGCTGTTAAAATTCCAGATTTAGAAGCAGACCAAAATCAATTACCATTTGTAACAGACTTTAATTTTGATGGCACGCAAATTTCAACATATAATGGTTTATACCATTGGTTTGGTTTAGAACCAGTAGGAGAGGAGCGTTCAAGTTTAACCTACAGTATTTTTATTCCAGCAGATGGAACACAGCAGTTGTTTTATTATAATCATGCTGAAAAAAAACAAGGTTATGCAGGTATTTCTGCTATGCCTTCAAAAGTGCGCGAATCTAAAAAAGAATACGATTGGACAGTAAATAAAGCAGTAGAATTTAGACCATATATAAAAGATATTGCAGGAAGAAGACGCTTATTCTTTTTAGGTACTGTAGCATCTGTTAGCGAAGGAACAGGTAATTTTGATGGTTCTGCAACACCAGATTTAGCATTGATTGATAGTGAGTATCGCGATGTAGTTTGGATAGATGTTAAACATCCAAGTACTTGGGATCAAGAAATATATAACCAGTTAAACGAAGCTTGGCGTTCTAGCGAAGGAGAAGTTAATTTTTTAAATGAAGACACTAAAATTATTGATGTTGTTGGAGACGATCTTAACAGTGTAATAATAAATCCTTTTGATAATGAAGTGATTGAAGAAACTGAAGAATTATCGATAGAAGAATTACAACGTCAAGTAGATTCTATAAAAAAACTTAAAAAAACAGATGAAATTAAGCGCTTAAAACGTGAGTTGGATTCTTTGAAAGCTTTGTAGAATTTAATTATGAAAACAAGAAGTCTTTCGAAAAGTGAAATTAATCAACTTAAAAAAGAATTGAAACAAAAAGAGTTTTTGAAGAAGAGTAAACTCAAAGATGGATTTCGGTTTATTTTAATTTTTATTCCAATTACTTTTATGATTTTCTTTTTTATTGGATTTGAGATTAAAGCAATACTATTTTCGTTATCATCTCTTACATTAATAGTAAGCTCAATCATAGCTTTTTTTTATGTATATGATAAATTCACAATTAATTTAAAAAGAGATTTAATTAATCTTAAACAAATTGAAAATGAATCAAAAGTAAGAAGAGTAGATACAAGGAATCAGTATGTTCAACTAGAAGATGAAATGAGATTACAAACAATCTATTGTGTAGATGATATAACGGATGCTTTAACTATTATTAAAATAGGAGATTTAATTAAATATAAAGCCTCTAAAAGCGGATATTTACTATTTAAGTTAGAAAAAATAAATTAATAAATAATTATAATATGAAAAACAAATTACCTGTAATATTAATAGTAGCCAGTGTTATACTAATGGTAGCAATTACAGTAACTACAGAAGCTTTTGATAAAAGTTTCTGGATGAGTATGCTGTCTAGCGTTTTACTAATTGTAGCTATGGTTTTAACTATTCGATCTCAAAATAAAACAGAAGATTAATATTAAAATTTCAAGAGATTGCCACGTCATTATAAAGCTCTTCGCAATGACGACTAATTTATTAAGTCTTGTAATTTTAAATACTCCATTTTTATATCACAACGTTTATAAGGACAATTATCTTCAACTTCAATTTCTATAAAACCAAATTTTCTATATAAATAGATGGCGTTTTCAAGTTTTGTACTAGAATAGAGTAGTAGTCTGTTAAACGCTTCGGTTTTTGCAAAAGTGATACAATGTTCTAAAAGTTTCTGTCCAATTTTTTGTCCACGATAGTCTGGAGAAACTGCCATTTTTGTTAGTTCGAAAGCATTTTGCTTAGGTAAAGGCATTAATGCATACGTACCAACTATTTGGTTATTTAATTCTGCAAAAAAAATATAACCACCTTTTTTTGTAATATATTTTTCAGGATTGCTTAGCACTTCTTCATCAAAAGGTTCTACGTAGAAAAAGGTTTTTAACCACTCTGTATTTAGGTTGTAAAAATCTTGCGAGTACTTGTTCTTAAAAGGAATAATTTCTAAAGGCATTTTAACTAGAATAAGAATTAGCTATTAATAACATTGCCATTGTTATTAAAGAAATAAGCAAAGTTAAAATATAGGTAGATTGCTTTTGGTTTTTCTTTCTATAACTATCAATAAATGCCCAAATAGGAAACGCAACAAGTCCTAAAAGCGCAGGAATTGTTAGTAGCTCTCCTATAATTCTAATAAATTGAAACTCTAACTTGAAATAATATACTAAAAGGATAAAACAGAAATATAGGAATACTACAAGAGTAGCAATAAGTCTGTTTTTTTCTAATTTAAGTCTACATTCCATAATTAGTTACTATTTGCTCTTATAAAATCTGTTATTAAATAAGTAATTAGTTTCCCTACTTGAGTGGTCGTTTTTTTTGTTGGTGCAGCTTCGCAAATATGAAGGTATTTTGCAGATGGATTACCGCCAAAAAAATGTACAAATTGTCGTGCTTGATTTACCGAAAAACCTGAAGGTGTTTGTGCACTACTTGGAATATTAGCAATAGCATCACAATCTATTTCAATACCAAAACTGTCTTTAGAGACGAATTTTAAAGCATCTTTCATTTCTGGTTTAAATTTCGTGGTTTTTTCTACCTCAATAGCTTCAAATGTATTGTATTTAATAGTATTGTCTGCATTTAGTGTTTCGTCAAAAATAGCTTGTGATGTATAGTTTTTATGTATTCCGAAGATAAAATAACGATTCAAGAATCCTTCCGCGAAAGCGTAACTAAAACCATTACCACTATGTCTGCCTTCGAGTGCTCTAAAGTCTGTATGTGCATCAAAATTTACAACGTTTACCTTTTTATTTAAAGCAAGTGATGTGCCTTTAATATTGCCATAAGCGTTGTTGTGTCCGCCACCAATAATAATTGGAATTTTACCTGCTTTAACAATATTAAAAACAAGGTTGCTTACTTCTTTATCTATTTCGGCAACTAATGCTCTAGCCTTTTTTACATGTTTTATATTGTTTTGATTCCATTTAGAAAGCTGATTTTGCTCTTCGAAAAAATCTAAATGACCTAAAACACATAGTTGCTCAGCGCGATTAAAATGATTGTTTTGCGTATTTAACAAAACTTTAAGTGTAGCATTCCAAGCCTTGTTAGTGCCTGATTTTCCGTTATTTGCAAAAACACCAACGTCTTCAGGTAAACCAATTAGTACATACTTGACGTCTAAATTTTTTAAGTCATCGTATATGTTTGTAATTGATGGTAATATAATTATTTGCTCTCCCAATTTA
>NZ_JALZVX010000160.1 GCF_023299985.1 Lacinutrix sp.
GGTGTTTATTCTACCACCAATAGTTGATCTGGCTTCTACTATTTTAAAAGAAATATTAAGGTTTTTTAAGTAGTAAGCCAATGTTAAGCCTGTTAAACCAGCTCCAATAATAAGTAGGTCTGTTTTAATAGTATCCATTGACTAAGAAATATAATTCCAAATGTTTTTATACTTACTCATTTGTCGGTAAGTATCTAAAATAACAGTATTATCTAGATGTCCAAGCGAAGGATCTTTTTTTAGAACCTGCTTTGCATGCTGTCTCGCATGTTTTAAAATATCGCTATCTTTTACAATATCTGCAATTCGAAGATTTAAAATACCACTTTGCTGTGTTCCCATAATATCTCCAGGACCACGAAGTTTTAAATCGACTTCGGCAATTTCAAAACCATCGTTGGTTCTCACCATCGTTTCCATTCGTTTTTTACTGTTTTCGGACTGTTTGTGGCTCGTCATTAAAATGCAATAACTTTGCTCTGCACCACGACCAACACGACCTCGTAATTGGTGTAATTGAGAGAGTCCAAAACGCTCTGCACTTTCAATAATCATGACCGAAGCATTTGGTACATTTACGCCAACTTCAATTACAGTTGTTGCCACCATTATTTGTGTTTGTCCTTTTATAAAGCGTTCCATTTCGAAGGCCTTATCTGCAGGTTTCATTTTGCCATGTACAATAGAAATTTGATACTCAGGAGCAGGAAAATCTCGAGCGATACTTTCGTAGCCATCCATTAAATCTTTATAGTCCATTTGAGCGCTTTCTTGTATTAAAGGATAGACAATATAAACCTGTCTTTTTTTCTTTATTTCTTCTCTTATAAATCTAAAAACTTTGAGTCTATTTGAGTCGTATCTGTGGACTGTTTTTATAGCCTTTCTACCTGGTGGTAATTCGTCTATAACAGAGATGTCTAAATCACCATAAACAGACATGGCTAAAGTACGCGGAATTGGTGTTGCAGTCATTACTAAAACGTTAGGAGGGAAGCTGTTTTTTTTCCATAATTTAGAACGTTGCTTTACACCAAATCTGTGTTGCTCGTCTATAATTGCTAAGCCTAAATTTTTAAATTTCACTTTATCTTCTAGTAAAGCATGTGTACCAATTAGGATGTCTAATTCTCCATTTTCGAGCATTTCGTGTATTTCACGACGTTCTGAAGCTTTACTTGAGCCTTGAAGTAATTTAATGCTGATTTTCAATTTTTTACACAATTCACTTAAACCATTAAAGTGCTGTACTGACAAAATAGCAGTAGGTGCCATTAAGCAGGCTTGAAAACCATTGTCAAGTGCTATAAGCATTGACATTAGTGCAACTATTGTTTTTCCAGAACCAACATCGCCTTGTAAAAGCCTATTCATTTGTGCATTACTGCCTAAATCTACTCGAATTTCTTTGAGCACTCTTTTTTGTGCATCAGTTAATTCAAAAGGTAAATGGTTTTTAAAAAACGAATTAAAGTGCTCGCCAACGGTTTCAAAAGCAAAGCCTTTTATCTTCGATTTATGAATTAAATTTTTAAGAATTAACTGTAATTGTATGTAAAATAATTCTTCAAATTTAAGCCTAAATTCTGCTTTAGAAAGCGCATCAGATTCCTTAGGAAAATGAATGTTTAAAAGAGCTTCAGATTTAGGAATTAATTTAAGATTAGAACGTAAATTTTCGGGCAGTGTTTCAACAAATTTTCCGCCAGTTTCTAAGAAGAGATTTTGCATGATTTTAATCATCATTCTATTGGTGATTCCTCTGCTTGATAACTTCTCTGTAGATGGATAAATAGGTTGTAAAGTAGAACGTAAATTTTGCTCGTGTTCCGTCAATAATTCAATATCTGGATGTGCCATATTATACTTCCCTCCAAATGTATTTACTTTTCCAAAAACGACATAAGGTGTGTTGGATTTTAAACTTTCTCTAATCCATTTATGACCACGAAACCATACCAAATCCATAGTACCAGTTTCGTCTTGAAAAGTAGCCACTAAACGCTTGCCTCTTTTCTGTGCGATTTCTTTAAAAGCAGTAATTTTTCCTATAATTTGAACTTCGGCAGTATTTTGATATAAGGTGTTTATTTTATAATATTTTGTACGATCGAGATAACGATTTGGAAAAAGATTGATGAGGTCTTGATAAGTACGAATACCAAGTTCCTTGCGAAGCAAATCTGCACGATTTGGTCCAACACCTTTTAAGTAATTTATAGACGTTTGAAGATTGGTAGCCATTAGAGAACGAAATTAATGTATTTCTTTGTAAACAGAAAGCTGTTTCTTGTCACTTCGAGTGAAATTCTTTTTTTTGAATTTTGTATCAAGAAGCTTTAAGAGTTGAGTTCAAATGGTTATCGATATAATTCTCCTATGTCTAATCATTCGAACTGTCAATTTTATTATCTTTTGTCATTCCTGCGAAGGCAGGAATCTATTTTGAAGCTTTTTATCATCATTGTGGATTCCTGCCTTCGCAGGAATGACAAAAAATTGTATTTTGGTCTGATACTTGTACTTTAAACTATATATGAAATACTTACTCTTTGTTTTTATAACTTTTATGTGTTTGTCTGCTGAAGCACAACAGACTGAATATGTCGATTTTATTGATGTAAAAGCTGATTTAGTTGTTAAATCAATTGATAATGGAATTGGTGGTCATGTGTTTTATGCTTTTAAAGTATTGAAGGATGTTGATTCAATTTTTATTGATGCAAAAAATTTTAGTCAGATTGAGTTTAAGCTAGATGATGGATCAATTCTTCATGAATATGATGGAAAACAAATTAAAATCAATTATCAGTTTAAGAAAGGGAACTCACATACTTTAACTTTGGGTTATTTTGTTCAACCTAAAAAAGCAATCTATTTTGTTGAAAAGGATAATTCAAAACAAATCTGGACTCAAGGTCAAGGTAAATACACAAGCAATTGGTTACCAAGTATAGATGATACAAACGATAAAATTGAGTTTGATTTATCTATTACTTATGAAAACGGTTACGAAGTTCTAGCTAACGGAAAGCTTGTAAACAAAGAAGTAGGAGAAACCAGAACAAAGTGGCATTACAACATGCAAAAACCAATGTCCAGCTACTTAGTAGCTTTAGCAATTGGTAAATACAATAAAAAAAAAATCACCTCTAAAAGCGGAATACCAATAGAGTTATATTACTATCCAGAAGATTCTGCAAGAGTAGAGCCAACATATCGTTACACAAAGCAAATGTTCGATTTTTTGGAAGAAGAAATAGGTGTGCCTTATCCTTGGCAAAACTATAAACAAGTGCCTGTAAAAGACTTTTTGTATTCTGGAATGGAAAATACAAGTCTCACTATTTTTAGTGATGATTTTATGATTGACGACACTAGTTTTATAGATAAAAACTATGTTAACGTAAACGCTCACGAACTTGCGCACCAATGGTTTGGTGATTTAGTTACTGCAACCGAAGGGAAGCACCATTGGCTACAAGAAGGCTTTGCAACGTATTACGCCTTGCTTGCAGAGCGCGATATTTTTGGAGACGATTACTATTACAACACGCTTTACGACTACGCAAAAGAGCTTATAAATCAACAAGTAGAAGGAGAAGCAACTGCATTACTAGACCCTAAAGCAAGTAGTATTACTTTTTATAAAAAAGGAGCTTGGGCTTTACATATTTTAAAAGAAAAAGTAGGAGAAGCTGCTTTTAAAAAAGCAATAAAAAATTATCTAAACACTTACGCTTTTAAAAATGTAGAAACAGAAAATTTTATTTCTGAAGTTGAAAAAGTATCAAAACAAAATTTAAGCAGTTTTGAAGCCGAATGGTTGGTGTCTAAAACATTGCCATTGGCAAAAATGAGAGCGAGTTTAAAGAAAAACGAGAGTATTACTTTTTTAGAAACCATAGAAGAAGCACAATATTTAAGTTATAGAACAGACGATAATGGTTACGTGCCTTCAAGTTTAATTACAGAGTTACCTAAAGGCTATTATACTGAAAGACTTGCCGTTTTACGTGAAGCTTTAAAGAAACCAGATTATCCAACGTATAGAGATTTAATAACAGAAGCTTTTAGTTCTAACGAAATAAAAACACGTCAGTTACTAGCGCAAGTAATTCCTGATGGTTTTAAGGCGGAAAACGAGTCGTTACTAAAGGATGCATCATATACTACAAAAGAAATAGCGTTGTATAATTTATGGTCTAAGTACCCTAAAGATAGAGCAAAGTATTTAGATGCAACTAAAGATGTTATAGGTTTTAACGATAAAAACGTAAAGTGTTTATGGTTAGCTTTAGCGTTGTTTACACCAGAATATAATTCAGCATATAATAAAATTTATATAAGTGAATTGAGCGATTACGCTTCATCTAAATATGGTTTTCAAACACGACAAAATGCATTTACTTATATTAATAATTTGAAGGTTTTTAATGCTGAAACACTACTAAGTTTAATAGAAGCAACTACACATCACAATTGGAGATTTAAGAGCTTTGCTAGAGATTTATTAAAATCGCTAAGCGAAGATGAAAAATATAAAGAGATAATCGTTAATTTGCAGGAAATACAAAAGGAATAACATTTTATATTAAATAACCAAACAAACATTTTTGAGAGCATTAGTAATTTCTGGAGGAGGAAGTAAAGGCGCATTTGCAGGAGGAGTTGCACAATATTTAATTGAGCAAGAAGGTAGAGAGTATGATATGTTTTTGGGTACCTCAACTGGAAGTTTATTAGTACCACATTTGGCATCAAACGATATTGGTAAATTGTACGATGTGTTTACACACGTAAACCAGCACTCCATTTTTAGTATTAATCCTTTCGTAATAAAAAAGAAAAACGGAAGAGAGTATGTGTCTATAAATTACTTTAATACTTTGCTTCAGTTTATTAAGAGAAAACGAACGTTTGGTGAAAGTAAATCTTTAAAAAGATTAATTAAAAAGAGTTTTACTTTAGAGGAGTACAATCGTATTCGTGAAGAAAAGGAAGATGTTGTTGTAACGGTTGCAAACCTCTCTAAAAACCGAACAGAATACAAGTCTATTAACGACTTTAGTTATGAGGAGTTCTGTGATTGGATATGGATTTCGTGTAATTATATTCCGTTTATGTCATTAGTAAAAAGAAATGGCTTTGAATATGCAGATGGTGGTTTGGGTTGTGTTGTACCTATTAGAGAAGCCATAAATAGAGGAGCAACAGAAATTGATGCCATTATTCTTGAAAGCGAGAATTTAGAATATAATAAAGTACTTGGTAAAAATCCGTTTTCGTTAATGATTAACCTTTTTGGGCATTTGTTAGATCAAGTAGAGCGAGGAGATATTACTATAGGTAAGCTAGCAGCTTTACATAATAATGTAACGCTAAACTTATACTATACGCCAACAAAACTAACGGAAAATTCGTTGATTTTTAATAAAAGCTTAATGGAACAATGGTGGATGCAAGGCTTCTTGTATGCACAGAATAAGCATGGTAATAGTAATCCTTTAAAATCTACAGTACCAATGAAACCTAATGTATAAACTATAGCTTTTATGCGTTGTAAAAAGATACTATTTGCACTAATTCCATAGTTCGCTTACTTCTTGTTTTATGTAGGATAATGCAGCACTACTTGGAGGTGTTTTATCCATCATATCTGTTAAAATAACTTCTCTAAGCTTACTAGCAGAATCTACTTTATCACTTAACGCTGCTTTTCTAACAAGTTGTATCGTTGCGCTTTTAGAGGCGTTAATAATACTCCAACAACTGTCTGTAACATAAATTTGTTGCGATAAGTTATGTTCAAATTCTTGTTCTATGCTAGTTACTAAAAGCGCTTCGTAGTCATCTTTACTATTAGAAATAGGTGCTACTCTGGTTAGTAATTTGTTAGGCGAAATACGTTCTAAAAGTAACGAATATCTTTCGTAAGCTTGTAAGCGTTGTGGTAAAGCTTCTTTTTGAAGTTGCTTTAGTAACTCAAATTTACGCCTGTTATCTTCATTTTCAATATGTTCTCTAAAAAACAAATAAGCTAGTGCTCCAACTATTAAAGAGGGTACAATAAACATGAGTAAGTTAAGTAATTGATCTTCCATTTAAATTCAGTTTTTAGTTGTTTAACAAACTTAATACGTTTTTAAGTATTGTACAAGAAAACCGTTAATGGAATGAAAGTCTCTTTTCATAGATTGAAAACAAGTAATTATATAATAGAAGTATTTTTCTTATGCTTTCATTAGTATTTTTGAAATGCTATTAATCTATATCAATTTATAAAGTCAAGACCAAATTAAAAATTTAATCTTGACTTTTATTTTAACCTTAACTTAAATAACATGAAATCAATTTTGAAACTCTTTTTAACCTTAGTATTACTTGTTACAATTTTTAATTGTGATAATGATGACAACACCGCACCTAATACAAACGTATGTAATTTTCAAGGTTTAACCTTTGATGATAATTCGAATAATGTAAATATCGCAATACCAGAATCCAATTTAACAACAGAGTTTTTTTTAGCGTCAAGTAACGGACCTGAAGTTGAGATTTTTGGGACAGCACCATCTGGTGAATTTGTAGTTTTTGTTACTATTGCAGTAACAAATGGTGCCACCGAAACTTTATCTTCAACATCGATAGGTCATCTTTTAGTAAACGGAACTAACCATTTTGGTACAGTAACTTGTCAACGATCAGGAACAGTAGTTGGTGACGAATTCCGATTTGATGTAGTAACCACTGGAGGTATAGAATTGGAATATTGTGTTGTAATTGATACTGAAAGAATGCGTTATGTTGATATTGATGGAGATGGTTATGGAGGTACAACAATTGCAACTACTTATGTTGCTGGTGGAATTTCTGCTTTTAATACAGATTGTAATGATAATGATGTAACTATTAATCCTGGAGCTACAGAAGTATTGAATGATAGTATAGATAGTAATTGTAACGGTAATGACAACAATTAATTAATTAACTAAATACAATTAGTATGAAAACAATAAAACTACTTTTAGTAGTATTAGGGATCACAGCTTTTAGTTGCGATAATAATGATGATGCACAAACAGATCCAGTAACTCCAACAGATGGTTTTACACATAACAACGTGTTTACACCAACAGCAAACGCTTATTTTGAAATAGATGAAGATGATGATAGCCCTAATGATGGTTTTCCAGATGAATACAATTTTTTCTTTTTAGATGGTCGTATGGCTGATGGAGATGATCCAGGAGCACCAGCAACTGCAAATGAGTATGTGTTTTCATTAAACACTTCTAATTTTGTTTTTTTTAACTTAAATGTTCAGGATAATCCAAGTTTAGCAAATTCGGCTCCAGTTGCAGGTGGTACTTATGTAGGTGATCTTTATAATGTAACAACTAATGCAACACCAGATACTGTCATAGTAGAAGGTTATACAGGGTCTATGATACCATTTAGTACTCCTTATATTATTAATGGAGTTGAATATGGTAACCCTTCAGGAGACGATTATTCTAATGCGCAAGGTGCAAATAATGCTATTCCTACATTAACAGTAAATGCTATTAATATTGATAGTGTAAATCCATCACAAAGTACTATTGATGTTGATTATGTTTATGTAAATCTTCTTGGTGAAACATTTACAGGACATTATGAAGGAACATTAGGTGTTTTTCAAGATTAAACTATGAAAACGAAACTTAAATATTTAGTACTTGTTATAGGTTTACTTGTTTTTAATTGTAAAGAAGAAAGTAAAAACCCAGACACGGTAAGGTCTACAGAAATTACAAAACAGTTGACTGAAGCTAAAAAAAGAGAAATAGTAAAATACTATTTAATTAATGGAAAAAAATTAGCCGAAAAAGACTTTCATAAAATCATTTTTTTAAACGATGCATTTGATGGTGTAAAAGTAATCCATTACGAAGGTAGAGATGCTTTTTTTGGTTTTAAATTTTCTGAGGCTTTAAATTTTTATAACGCTAATAAAAAATAATAATTTATGAAAACAATTTTAAAATCAATTTATATAGTTGCCATTACATTATTTGCTTTTGGTTGTAGTGATAATAGTTCTTCAAGTTCATCTGGAAGTACAGTAACTCCGCAATATGCTTACATTACTGATGGTGTAGAATTAAAAATTATAGATGTTGCAACACCAACAGTTCCAATATTTGTAAATAGCATTGCTATAAATACATCTTACTTTGTAAGCGTATCTCCAAATGTAGCGTATGTTGCACAGTATGATGCTGTTGCGTCTTACATTAGTTTGGTAGATATTAGTAACCCATCAACACCTTTAATTGCTTCAACTATAGCAAAAGATAATACACTTGCTTTTAGTTTATTAAGCGACATGTATACTGTTAATGGTGTTGGTTATATTACAGATACTTATAGAGGTTTACATGTTGTAGATATAGCTAATTCAACATTTAGTTCTCAAGTTAATTTAGGAGGTGATGCTATGAGTGTAACAAAAATTCAAAATAAATTATTTGTTATAGATCAAGCAAATGGACTACATTCTTATGATATTACAGTTCCAGGTTCTCCAGCGGTCACAGGAGTAACAAATAATACAGATATAGACACAGGATCTTATGGTGATTCTCCATTTGGACAATACCACAGTTGGGTGGAAACAGACGGTACATTTCTTTATGTAGCCAATACAATAGATAAAAAAATAAAACAATTTGATGCAGCAACACTTACTTTAATTAATGAGGTTAGTATTGAAGGCTACCCAACGGCTTTTGCTATACATAATGGTTTTGCTTATGTAACAATGAAAGCGAGTGTAAATGCACCTTTACAAACCAGTTATGATGGTGTACGTATGTATGACTTGGCTTCACTAAGTTTAATAGATATGAAACCATTAAGCAAAACAAGTGGTATAGCTTTAAACGGTAATAATGCTTATGTAACCGATTCTAATGGGCTTCATATTTACGATATAAGTAGTAATAGTTTTGTGTTACAATCTTCTTTGCCAATTGGTTCTGGAAATTTTATAGCACTTGGTCAATAAATAACAATCTCTAAACTATATATAAATGAAAACCATTTTAAAGACTTTAATCTTAACAGTATTTTTAACACTAGCTTTTAATTGTAGCGACGATGACGATGGTACTACAACAACAGGAAACACACAAGAATATTTTAAATATACCATAGATGGTGTAGAACGTATCTTTGATTTTGAAGTAGAAGGCCATTTTGAAACAGATGCTACAACTATTGATAAATTCGAAATAAATGCATCTGGAGAACAACCTAGTGGTAGTTTAAGACGTATTGCGGCTGCGTTTACTTTTGATAATACTGCGTTTATGCCAAGCACAACTTATAATTGGGGCATTGCACAAGATAGTAATACAACAGAGAAATTTTACTTTGCAGAAAGTACATCAACTAACTTATTTATTTTAACCGCAGATTTTAGTGCGCATCCAATTGTGGCTACAGTAATACCTCCAAATCCAGTAAATGTTGGAGAGTATCTTGAATTTACATTTACTGGTACGTTTCAAGATGGAAACAATGTAACACGAAGCATAGATGGTCTTTGTAGAGTGCAAAGAGGTATGGATCAATAATGAAAAGTATTTATTCAAGAGCTTTAGAAAGATGAAATTTTAATCCACTACTTTTGTAACAAATATTTAAATTAAACATATTGAAACACAAAAAAGAACATATCCCTTTATTTTTAATCTTGATATGGCGTTTTTTTTCTGTGTTTTCTGTTTTTTTTAAAAAGCCAAAAAGAATAGCAAAAAGAAAGTTTTTAGGTTTTCTATTTTATTTTTCGGTTGCTATTTCATTCGCACAACAATACACCAACTATTCAACAAAAGACGGTCTGCCAAGTAACCATATATACACTATTGTACAGGATGCTAAAGGTTTTATGTGGTTTTTAACAGATAAAGGCATGGTAAAGTATAACGGTAAAACCTTTACAACCTTTACAACTAAAAATGGTTTGCCTAATAATGATGTTTGGGATGCTTTTCCAACACCAGACGGCAAAATCTGGTATATGTCTAAGTCTGTAAGTTTAGGCTATATAGAAAAGGACACTGTTATCTCTTTTCCAAATAAGAAAAAAAACCAAATTATTAATCCTGTATATTCTTCTCAAGTTGGAGACTCAATTTTTCCTACTGAATCAAACAAAACATTTTCTTTAAAAGATAACCAATGGGTTGAAGAAGTGAACTTTAAGGCTACAAATCTAAAAGAAGATTGGGTAAAAATAAGACATAAAGAAGTAGCGCAACTTGTGTTTTCTGACATGGATGAAAAAATACATTTATACAATAAAAAGCTAAAAAAAGAACATAGTTTTTTGACTTCTAATATTTATGGTGAAACAGGATTAAGAGGTCAAATTAATGATAGTTTATACGTTTGGACAACTAGTAAAAACTATTCTATACTTAATTTAAATACACTACAATTTAAACAGTTTTATTTTAAAGAAAATATAGGTTATAATTTAATAACTTACCCAAGAATCAACTTAGTTAATAATAAGTTACAAATTTCTGGAGATGGTTTTGTAGCTATTTTGGATAAAAACCTTGAAATAACTAATCCGTTTTATTTTCCTGAAGACTTACAAGCCCATTTTGGATTTATAGATAAATTAAATACCGTTTGGTTAGCTACTTTTAATAATGGCGTTTATAAATTACCTTATGTAAATAGAGA
>NZ_JALZVX010000161.1 GCF_023299985.1 Lacinutrix sp.
TATGGATCTGTACCTGAAGGGTTTTCAGAATACATATCTAAAATTGTTCCATCGTTTTCATAGTTTGTACCTCCTGTTACGTTTGTGTCTGAATGTGTATCTACATAACCTTGAGAGCCTGTTATGCCATCACCATCATAAAGTTGACCGTAAGTGCTAGCTGTATGTCCATTAGAAATAATACCTTTTAACTGTGTTTTTAGTGCAAAGCCAGTGGTGTTAACGCTATTGTAATATCCAGCAGGAACCTGAGCTGAAGCCAAAAAAGAAGTCAATAAAAAAGTTAAGGTAAAGTATAGGTGTTTCATAATAACTAATAATTTAATCTGAAGTCTTTTTTTCTAATAAAGCCATATAAAATCCATCAAATCCAGATTTATGACTTAGTATTTTTTTGTCTTTTATAAAAGTAAAGTTTTTTCCATTTTCTGTTGCCAAAAAAATGTTAACTTGTTCCTGGTTTTCTGATGGTAAAATAGAGCAAGTAGCATACACTAATTTTCCGCCTGGTTTTACCATTTTTGAATACGAGCTTAAAATTTCAGCTTGTGTCTTCTTTATTTTTTCAATAAATTCTGGTTGCATTTTCCATTTTGCACCAGGATTTCTACGTAAAACACCTAAACCAGAACATGGCGCATCAATTATAACTCTGTCTGCTTTATCGTGTAGTTTTTTAATTGGCTTTGTAGAGTCAATTACTTTCATTTCTATATTATGAGCACCAGCACGTTTTGCGCGACGTTTTAATTCTTTCAATTTATTTTCATAAATATCCATTGCAATTAATTGCCCTTTATTTTCCATTAAAGCAGCTAAATGAAGTGTTTTTCCTCCTGCACCTGCACAAGTATCTACAACTTTCATTCCAGCTTTTACATCTGCAAATTCTGAAACTAGTTGAGAATTAGCGTCTTGTACTTCAAAAAAACCTTTTTTAAAGGCATCTGTAATAAAAACATTACCACGTTCGGCTAATTTTAAAGCACTTGGATGACCTTTTATTTCTTCGGTCTCAATGTCTAAATCAAAAAGTTCTGTTTTTAGTTGTTCTTTAGTTGTTTTAAGTGTGTTTACTCTTAAAATAACATCTGCTTGCAGGTTTAAAGCAACGGCCTCTTTGTTCCAAATAGCTTCTCCTAATTCTTTAGCAACTAATTCATCCATCCAGTCTGGAAAAGATTCTTTAATTTTTCTAATTTTAGAAAGCTCATCAAAACGACCTTTAATTTTTCTAGTTGGTGTGCCTTCAAAATACTTCCAGTCAGGAAGTTTTATCCCTTTTAATGTAGCCCAAACAGCGAATAAACGCCAAATGTCATCACGAGAAAAAGGTTCTTTTACTTCTGCTATTTCAGCATATAAGCGTTTCCAACGTACAATATCGTAAGTGGTTTCTGCTACAAAACCGCGATCTCTACTTCCCCAACGCTTATCACGCTTTAAAAGCATTTGTACAACTTTATCAGCATACATGCCTTCGTTGAAGATTTGTAATAAACCATCAACGGTTGCAAAACATAAATTTCTGTGTAATCTCATTATCAATATTTAAGCGGATTAAAAATCAAGTTGTTATGATAGTTAATTCGGCTTGCAAAGGTACTGTTTTATATAGAATAATTTGGTGTTTAAACTTTACATTTAAACCTTTTGCTAATATTAACAATACAGTAATCTAATTATATTACCGTGTTGTTTATAGCATAGCAAGAAACGGTTATTTTGCAGATGAAGATTTAAAAAAAAAACAGAAGATGAAAGTGAGTTTGTACATACCGAGAATTTTATTTTAATAGATAAACAAGGTTATATTAGAGGTGTTTATAATGGTACTATTGCTTTAGATGTAAAACGATTAATAAGACATATAGAAATATTAAAAAAAGAAGTTTAATAGTTTTTTTGATTAGTTTCTTTTGAAAAGCTTTGCGATTATGTCGTGAAGCTTTTTTACTTTTATAGAAATATTAAAAACAGATGAAACAAATTCTAATATTATTTTGTGTTGCACTTTTAATAGTCTCTTGTAAGAAAGATGAAGAGAAAAAAGAAAATATTTTTATACCACGTGATTTTACTGAAGTTGAAATTGGTTTGTTGTTGAAAGATTCTACTTTGAATGTTAGGGCTATGGAATTGGTTGAAGGCTATAAAGGATTATTTTTCCTTTCTTCAACTGGAAAAGGAGGAATGATTGACGAAGGAGAAGTTATTTATCCAGTTGAGATTGATGAAGATAAAGAAAAACTGAATTTTAGAGCTTTTGCAAGTACTAAAGATGCAGGTTTTGCACTTTCAATAGAAAGCCCAGCATATTTATATAAAATTGGAGAGGATTCCACTTCGATAGTCTACCAAGAAAACCACGAAAAAGCTTTCTACGATGCTATAGACTTCTGGAACGATAAAGAAGGTATAGCAATTGGTGACCCAACAGACGATTGTTTAAGTGTAATTATTACAAGAGATGGTGGAAATACATGGAACAAATTATCTTGCGATATATTACCAAAAGCCAAAGAAGGCGAAGCAGCTTTTGCAGCAAGCGATACTAATATTGCTATAATTGGTGATAAAACTTGGGTAGCAACAGGAGGAAAGGCAAGTAGAATATTATTCTCACCAGATAAAGGTAAAACTTGGGATGTTTTTAACACACCAATTGTGCAAGGAAAGGAAACAACAGGAATATACTCCTTAGATTTTTACGACGAAAAAAACGGTTTTGCCATTGGTGGAGATTATACAAAAGCAGCAGACAGCACTGCAAATAAAATAAAAACAAAAGATGGCGGAAAAACATGGCAATTAGTAGCACAAAACCAAAGTCCAGGTTATAGAAGTTGTGTACAATATATTCCAGGAAGAGAAGCTAAAGAGTTAGTTGCTATTGGTTTTAAAGGCATAGATTATTCTAGCGATGCTGGAGAACACTGGAAACATTTAAGCGATGAAGGTTTTTATACCTTACGTTTTGTAAACGATAGTGTTGCTTATGCTGCAGGAAATAAGAGAATAGCTAAGCTTACTTTTAGGTAAACAATATATTTGTAATTAAAAAGAGCAGCCAATGGCTGCTCTTTTTAATTATTTTTTTTTGTTTTTTTCTCCTCGATGCCTTTGTTTAAACTCGTCGATCATTTTGCGTCTAAAAGAACGATTGGCTTGATGTAATGCAATTATCTTTTTTGCTGGTAGAACTTTTAATAGATTTATTAAATGTTGTTCATCTAATTCGCATTTTTGTTTTTCAATAGAAACCATTTCAAGTAAAAGAGATTTTGCTTCAATCTCAGACAAATTTTCAGGTTTTTTTTCTTTACGCCTTTTAACAGATTCTGTTTTTAATTTTTCAAGCTTGTCTTCATTAGCATTATAAATAGGCCAAAAGGCTTGTGCTTCTTTTGCTGTTAAATCTAGTTGCTCTGTAATATGCGCCACTTTTAAGGCTTTCATTTTTTCTTTACTTGGTTTTTGAGCATATGCATTAACCGTTAGTAGTAAAGCTATAATTGGTATAAATAATGTTTTCATTTTTGTTCGTTTATATTTTTAATTCTGTAAAAATGTGTTAGCGACTTAAGTTTTTTATTCAGAATATAAGTCGTTAAAATCATCAGTTTCTAAATAGCTGTCTAATGTTTCATCACTAATTGAGTAATCTATAAATTGATTTTCGTTTAATTCTATGTCTTGAAACAGCGACGTTAAATCACCAATTTCGGTTTCATCTAAAATATAATTATCTACAGTTGTTGTCTCTAAATCATTAATTGATAAAGTTGAATTATTAAAAAGATTTAAACTAAAAAACAAGACTAATGCAGCAGCAATACTAGAAACTGCAAGTATATTTTTTCTAGAAAAAATAGAAATTACTTTAGTTTCTTTTTTAATTAAAACTTCAAAATTATCTAAATAACCTTCTGGTGTTTTAAAACCAGAATCGTTAACGATACTCTTAAGTTTAGCTTCAGCTAAAATTGAATCTTCAAGTCCTTCAAAATAATTTTGAGGCACCTTAAATCCTGAATTTTTAATGTTATGTAAGTTTTTGTTTGTCATGTTTATTTTCCGAATCACCGGAAATCTCTTTTGTTTAGTATTAAGACTATAATTTTGTTAAATGGTTTAATCTTTAGTTAAATAGGCTTCAATTTTCTTTACTGCAATATGGTAAGACGCTTTTAAAGCACCTTCGCTTGTATCCAATATTTCAGCCATATCTTTATATTTAATATCCTGAAAGTATTTCATATTAAAAACTAATTGTTGTTTTTTCGGAAGTGTTGCAATAGCCTTTTGTAGCTTTAATTGAATGGCATCACCTTCAAAATAAACATCAGATTCCATGTTGTTAAGTGCTAAATCTTGAACTTCTTCATTTGTAACTTGTAAGCGTTTAGCATTTTTATTAATAAGTGTAATCGATTCGTTTGTAGCAATTCTATAGAGCCAAGAATACAGTTTGCTTTCGCCTTTAAAACCATCTATGCTTCTGTACACTTTTATAAATGTATTTTGAAGGACATCGTCTGCGTCGTCATGAGATTTTACAATACCTCTAATATGCCAATACAGTCGCTCTTTATATTGCGTTACAAGTTCTCTAAAAGCAGCATCTTTGTTGCCTTTAGCTTGTAGTTGTGTTATAAGTTCTGTTTCTGTATTCACTTAGATTGTTTTCTTTTAGACTCTTAGATTTTACTTTGGTTTAAAGTAAATGTAAATTTCTTTTAAAAGGAATAAAAATGAAGCTTTATTTTTGCGTAAAGCGTGTTTTATCTCCATTACTATTCAATATAAAACACGATTAAAAGATGCTTTTAATCGATTAAATACATAAATATTTGGTTGGTAGTTTTTTTTAATATAAATTTACAGCATGATTAATACTTATGTTTTAGAGCCCCAAATCTAGACATTGAACAAAAAAGGATAAACATAATGTTTATCCTTTTTTTTATTTAGTATTTATTGTCTTTTAATCTATTCAAAGCTTTGCATATCTACTAACTTTTTATAAATTCCATTAGCAGCAATAAGCTCGTTGTGCTTGCCTTGCTCTGCTATTTCTCCTTTATGCATTACTATAATGCTGTCTGCGTTTTGTATGGTAGACAGTCTATGTGCAATAACTATAGAGGTTCTGTTTTTCATCATGTTTTCTAGTGCAACTTGCACCAAACGTTCGCTTTCTGTATCTAATGCTGAGGTAGCTTCGTCTAAAATCATGATTGGAGGATTTTTTAAAACAGCTCTTGCAATGCTTAAGCGTTGTTTTTGTCCGCCAGATAATTTATTACCAGAATCTCCAACATTTGTTTCTATGCCTTTTGGTAAATCTTTTACAAATTCCCAAGCGTTTGCAATTTTAAGGGCTTCAATTACTTGCGAGTCTGTGGCATCCTGTTTTCCAATTAAAACATTATTTTTTACAGTATCATTAAACAATATAGAGTCTTGGGTTACTAAGCCCATTAAGCTGCGAAGCGAGTTTTTGGTAAGGCCTTTTATGTTTTCTCCATCTATAGTAATACTACCTTGGTTGACATCGTAAAAGCGAGTAACAAGGTTTGCAATAGTACTTTTTCCACTACCAGATTGCCCAACTAAAGCTATTGTTTTTCCTTTGTCTACGTCTACTGTAAAGTTTTTAAGGACTAAATC
>NZ_JALZVX010000162.1 GCF_023299985.1 Lacinutrix sp.
TCAAAATGCTGAATAAAAACTTCTAAGTCTAGATTTTTAGATAATTGAAGAACAAATTTTTCGTCTGCATCACTTTCAGCATCTCGTAAATTAAAATTGCAGTGTGCTAGTGCTATATCTAATTTAGAGGCTTTGCATAAATGTGTAAGTGCAACACTATCTAATCCACCAGAAATAGCTATTAAAAGCTTCTTATCTTTTATAAATTTAAGATTATTGTTTATGTATGTATTGAATTTTTCTAACACGCTGTAAATGTACGTTTTTTGATGGTTTTATTTTACTTTTCTTTGTTGTATGGGAAATAGCGATTTTACACTGAGATTAGCAGGTTTTTCGCGGAGAATCACAGAGAATTTAGTACTAATTTTAGTGTTTTAGATTAATGCAAATGTTTATTCACTTATTACTGATCATTGTTAATTGACAGCTAGCTTTCCAAAACCTCTCGCATTGCTTTTGCTTTTATTAAACATTCTTCGTATTCCTTTTGTGGGTCGCTTTTGGCAGTTATTGCTCCTCCAACCGAATACGATACATACTGTTTTGCTTCATTGTAAAGAATACTTCTAATAACAACATTAAAATCGAAATCTCCATTTGGTGAAATATAACCTACACTTCCTGAGTATAAACCACGTTTGGTCTCCTCTAAAGTTTCAATAATTTGCATTGCTGAAATTTTTGGTGCTCCTGTCATGCTTCCCATTGGAAAGGTTGTTTTTATTATATCTATTGGGTTTGCGTTTTCTTTTACTTCTGAAACAACTGTAGATACCATTTGGTGTACTTGGTCGAAACTATATATTTTACAAAGCTCTTCTACTTTAACACTTCCTTTTATTGCTGTTTGCGAGAGATCGTTTCGTACCAAATCTACTATCATTATATTCTCGCTTCGCTCCTTTTCATCACTTACCAAATTGTTTTTTAAAATGGAATCCATTATATGGTCTTCATCTCGTTTTGCAGTGCCTTTTATAGGCTGCGAAATTATTTTAGTGCCTACTTTTTTTATGTAGCGTTCTGGAGAAGCTGATAATAAATAATTGCTACCCATTTTTAAGAACGTAGCAAAAGGTGGTTTTGAAATGGTATTAAGCTTATTGTATGTTTCTAAAGGTTGAATTTTAGTATCCTCAGCATAAAATTCTTGGCAAAAATTAGCTTCGTAAATATCACCTCTGTAAGTATGAGACAGTACTTTTGCTACTTTTTTAATATACTCGTCTTTGTTTATTTTTTGTTTTATTTTTATAGGGCTTTCCAACTCTTGTATTGTTGGATTGCTAGATTTTTCAATCTCAAGCAAATCCGCCTCTAACTCATCATCAACTGCTTTTAGATATAATGTTTCAACACTGTTTCCTTTGATGAGAAATAGTTTTTTTGGTTGAAAAAAATATAAATCTGGAAACTCTAAGCTATCATCATTATTAGACTTTAATGCTTCTGTATCGTTCTTTAAATCGTAAGTTAGGTAACCAAAAATCCAATCGTTTGTTAAGCTTTGGTATTCCTTTAATTTATCGAAAGCATTAAAATAATCGGTTTGTATGGCAGTAAAAGCATCTACTGCTAAAACGGCATCGTAACTAGAATAGTTTTGATTGTCTTTTAAATGTTTAGAATTAGAATCTAACCAAACCACATCATCAAACTGTTGTGCCCAAACCAGTAGGTTTTGCTTAAATGTTTCGTTGTTTTTAAGTCTGTATTTTTGTTGTGTTCTCAATTGAAAAAGGTTGATTACAAAGTACCGAAATTTTAATCATATTAAAAACTACTAATCACTTTTATGATACAATATGAAAATGATTAGTGAATTCAATATTAACAAAGTAACTTTGCAGCATGACTTTTAGAGATTTAAACTTAAATACACCATTATATAACGCGCTTGACGATTTAGGCTTTACAACGCCAACTCCTATTCAAGCCGAAGCTTTTAGCGTTGTTGCCAGCGGAAAAGACATGGTTGGTATTGCGCAAACAGGAACAGGTAAAACCTTTGGCTACATGCTTCCTGTTCTTAAAAACCTACCATTTTCTAAACAAGACAACCCAAGAGTATTGGTTTTAGTACCTACTAGAGAGCTTGTTGTACAGGTTGTAGATGAGATTGAAAAGTTAACGAAGTATATAAATACTCGTGTTTTAGGTGTTTATGGTGGTACTAATATTAATACTCAAAAAAGAGCTATTGCTGAAGGTATAGATATTTTAGTAGCTACTCCTGGTCGTATGTACGATTTGGCTTTAATTCATGTTTTAAATTTAAAATCTATTCAGAAATTAATTATCGATGAAGTAGATGTGATGTTAGACTTAGGTTTTAGACATCAATTAATTAATATTTTCGATTTATTACCTGAACGTAGACAAAATATAATGTTCTCTGCAACGATGACACTAGATGTAGATAAATTAATTACAGATTTCTTTAAATCACCACAAAAAGTATCGATTGCAACCTCAGGAACACCTTTAGAAAACATAAAACAAATACGCTATAAAGTTCCTAATTTTTATACAAAATTAAATTTACTGAAGCATTTACTTCAAGATGAAGAAACGTACAATAAGGTTTTAATTTTTGTTGCTTACAAAAAAATGGCAGATCGTCTTTTTGAAGCTTTAGAAGAAGAATACAACGAAGAGTTATGCGTTATACACTCTAACAAAACACAAAATTACAGACTGCGTAGTATCGAGCAATTTCGTGAAGGTATTAACAGAATATTAGTAGCTACAGATATAATGGCTCGTGGACTGGATATTGATAATGTCTCGCATGTTATAAATTTTGACACACCAGATTACCCAGAAAACTACATGCA
>NZ_JALZVX010000163.1 GCF_023299985.1 Lacinutrix sp.
TGCAGAACGGTTAATTGCCATTCTCCATTTTTGACGGAATAATAATAGTACTGCAGAAATTAATGTTCCTGCGTGACCAATACCAACCCACCAAACAAAATTAGTAATATCCCAAGCCCAACCAACGGTCTTGTTTAATCCCCAAGTTCCAATTCCAGTAGAAATTGTATAAACCATACATCCAACTCCCCAAAGAAAAGCAGCTAATGCGATTGAAAATACAATCCACCAGTGTTTGTTTGCTCTTCCTTCTACAGGTGCTGCAATATCAACGGTTACATCGTGATACGATTTATTGCCTGTAACTAAAGGTCTTCTAATAGGTGCTTCGTAATGAGACGCCATAATCCTTTTATAAGTGTTCGTTAATTAATTTTTTTTATACTACGTGTTTCTCACTTTAGTATGATACTGAACATTAGGTTTAGTACCAACACTTTCTAATAAGTGATACATACGATCGTCTTCTAAAAGTTTTGCAACTTTACTTTCTTTATCGTTTATATCTCCAAATACCATTGCTCCATTGCTACATGCAGATGAACAAGCTGTTTGGAATTCTCCATCTTTAATAACACGTCCATCACGTTTTGCATCAAGAATTGTTTTTTGTGTTTTTTGAATACACATAGAACATTTTTCCATGACACCACGAGAACGTACTGTTACATCTGGATTAATAACCATTCTACCTAAGTCATCATTCATAAAGTAATCAAACTCATCGTTACCAGAATATAAGAACCAGTTAAAACGACGTACTTTATAAGGACAATTGTTTGCACAATATCTTGTACCTACACAACGGTTATAAGCCATATGATTTTGACCTTGACGACCATGAGATGTTGCTGCTACTGGACAAACAGTCTCACAAGGAGCATGATTACAGTGTTGACACATTACTGGTTGAAAAGCTACTTGTGGATTATCTGAAGGGATTTCTAATTCTCCAAATCCATCTAAAGAGCCATTATCACTAAATATTCCTAAACCATCGAAACCTTCTTTTTTAGCATCATCAGCAGAAAAAGACTCTTCAGAAGAATAGTATCTATCAATGCGTAACCAATGCATATCGCGACTTCTACGTATTTCTTCTTTACCTACTACAGGAACATTGTTTTCTGCATGACATGCAATAACACATGCTCCACAACCTGTACAAGCGTTTAAATCTATAGATAAGTTAAAGTGATGTCCTATAGAACGATCAAACTCATCCCATAAATCTACATCTGGTGATGTAACTTCAACTTCTTCATGATTTAAAGACACCATAGGAACTGCGTTCCACTCTTTCTTGTCTTTAGTATTAAAGATTTCTAGTGTTGTTTCTTTAATAATGTCTCCACGACCCATTAAAGTATTCTGTAATTGCACACATGCAAACTCGTGTAAATCTACACCGCTTACTTTAGTTACCGTTACATTTTGAATGTTATTAAAACCTTGGTATAATGCGTATGCATTAACACCTGTTTGCATTTCTTCTTTTAAACCTGCTTTTTTACCGTACCCAAACGCTAAACCAACAGACCCTTTAGCTTGTCCTGGTTGAATAATTACTGGAACAGTTAATTTGTTACCGTTAACAGTAATTTCTGCATAACTACCATTTAATGCACCTGTTGCTTCATGCTCGTTAACTAGCTCTAAAGCTTTAGCATCTGCTGCTGAAACTGTTAAATAGTTATCCCAAGAAGTTCTAGTAATTGGATCAGGAAATTCTTGTAACCAAGGATTATTAGCTTGCTGCCCATCTCCCATTCCTACCTTAGTGTATAAAGTAAGTTCCATTCCTTTTGCTTTTGCGCTAGCAGCTAATGCTCTAGCAGCATTTCCAGAAGGAGTTTCAACATTTTCTTCTGATGAAGCTTCAGTTGTATCTTCAATTACATCTCCAGAATATTTAGAAATATAAGAACCATCATGTAACGCTTGGTTGAATGATGCACCTCCTAATATATCTGAATTCCAAAGTGATTTAATATAATCGCTATACTTTTCATCTTTATCATTCCAAAGCAATAAAGCTTCTTGAAATTGTTTTGTATCAAATAAAGGACGAATAGTTGGTTGAATTAATCCGAAATGACCTTTCTTTAATTCTACATCTCCCCAACTTTCTAGATAGTGAGGTGCAGCTGCAATATATTGCGAAGCTAAAGCGGTCTCATCTGCTTTCATCGAGAAAGCAACAGATAATTCTGTATTTTTTAATCCTTCAGCAAAATCTGAAGCATTTGGTAATGTATATAATGGGTTTACACCACTCATAATAACAGCACCAACTTTACCTGCTTTCATATCTGCAACTAAAGTCATAACTGCCTTGTCATTTCCTTGTCTTGTTTTTATAGGTTTTTTAGGATTAAACGCTTTACTGTTTAGTTTTTGGTTAATCTCTAAAACAACCGTTTGTGCATTTACATCTTGAATACCTGTAACTACAACACCTACACTACCTGCTTTACTTAATTCTGAAGCAGTATCCTGTACAATTTTCTCAATATTTGCAGGTAAGTTTCCTGAAAAACTACCACCTACAATAAGACTATGTAATTTAGCTAAAGCTAATTTTTGTTGACTTGGTGTTAAAGGCACACGCTTGTCTGCATTTGCACCAGCAAGAGACATATTAGATTCAAATTGAATATGACGAGACATTTTACCTTTTGTAGGTACACGTCCTTGTGAATATCCAGAGTCAAATCCTCCACCTTGCCAATCGCCTAAGAAATCTGCACCAAAAGCAACAATTGTTGCAGCTAGTGAAAAATTATAATCGGCTAAACCTCTTTCGTTATATTTTGCTTGAAATGCATCTAATGCAGCAGACTCCGAAACAGCGTCATACACAACATGATTTACATTTCCATATTTTTCTTTAAATTCTGAAATTAATTTAGAAGTAGATGGACTTGCATATGTTTGTGTTAATAACACAATTTGCTTTCCACTACCTTTAATAGTATTTAATTTCTGAGTCGTTTCTGAAGTAAAAGCAGGCCATGAAATAGCAGCTTCGCCTTTCATTGGGCTTTTTACTCTTAAACTATCATATAACCCTAAAACTGAAGCGTTAACTCTTGCATTTGCTCCAGTACCTGTTGCACCAAGTTTGTTATTCTCAATCTTAATTGGACGACCTTCACGCGTTTTTACTAAAACACTTGCAAAATCAAAACCATCAGCAATTGTTGTTGCATAATAATTTGCAACACCAGGTATAATAGAATCTGGCTGCACTACATAAGGTATAGACTTAATTACTGGACCTTCACATGCTGCTAAAGATGCAGCAGCTGTACTAAAACCAACGTACTTTAAAAAATCACGACGCGTAGTAGAAGATCCTTCTAATGTTTCCTTGTCTCCAAGAAACTCATCTGTAGGAATTTCGTTTACAAACTCGTTTTGTTTTAGCGTCTCAACAATAGAGCTATCTTTTAGCTCTTCAACACTTTTCCAGTATTTCTTGTTTGATGACATATTATATAATTGAATTACTTCTTAATTTATTTTTTAAAAGTTTTCCGTCTTCGCGGAAAAGAAAACTACTCTAATCTTAGTAATGACACTTACCACATTCTAATCCACCCATCTGTGCAGCTGTTAATTGCTCAACACCATACTTTTTAGATAGTTGTTCGTGAATTTTAGTATAGTAATCGTTATCTTTTACTTTAACGTTTGTTTCTCTGTGACAATTAATACACCATCCCATTGTTAATGGAGCATATTGATACATTACTTCCATTTCTTCTACTGGACCATGACAGGTCTGGCACTCTACACCTGCAACAGATACGTGTTGTGAGTGATTGAAATAAGCGAAATCTGGTAAATTGTGTATTCTAGCCCATTTAACTGGTTTAGTAACACCTGTATATTTTTGTTCTGCATCATCCCAACCAACTGCAGTGTATAGTTTTTTGATTTCAGCATTATAATCTACACCATATTCTGCGATACCTTCAGACTGAACGCCTTCTGCTACTTCTGAAATTGACTTGTGACAATTCATACAAATATTTAAAGAAGGTATTCCAGAGTGTTTAGAAACTCTCGCTGACGAATGACAATATTTACAATCGATACCGTTTTCTCCTGCGTGAATTCTGTGCGAGTAATGAATTTCTTGCACTGGCTCGTAACCTTGGTTAACACCAACTTGCATAAAGAATCCATACACAAAGTATGCTGAAGCTAATAAAAAGAAAATTGCTGTAACTAATACTAAAAATTGATTTTCTACAAAAGCTTTCCAGATTGGAGTACGTTTTGTCTTTTCAGTTAAAACAACTCCTTTTTCATCTGCAAAACGACGCAAAGTTTTATTAACTAAAAATAAAGCTCCTGCTAATAAAGCGAACAATAATGCTAGTGCTCCTAAAATTAAACCGTTTGAATTTGTATCAGAATCAGGATTAACATTCGTTCCACCATCTGGTCCTGGAGTAGGAATTTTTTCTTTTTTAGGCTCAGCAGTATAAGCCAGTATATTATCAATATCTATATTAGATAATTGAGGAAAGGCAGTCATTGCAGTACCATTGTATTCTTTATAAATCTTATTTGCGTAAGCATCACCAGATTTAATCATTCCTGCACTATTCTTGATCCACGCGTAAAACCACTGTCTATCAAGACCTTCTTCTTCAGATAAGCGCGTCTCAACATTACGTAATGCTGGACCAGTCATTTTCTTGTCTAATTTATGACAAGACGCACAGTTTGCATTAAATAATGCTTTACCTGCTGCTGCATCACCATCTTGTGCTGAAAGCGTAGTAGAAAACGTTAGTAAAAAAATTAAGATTAAATGAAGAATATTAATGCCTAACTTGCGGTGAATCACCTGTTTCATATTATATATTTAATTTACTTCTAAATTTTGGCACGATTTTTTCGTTTAAAGTCTAAAAAATGAACCTATAAAATCTTTTACAAAAGTAAGACTTAAACTCCATTTCTAAAATCTTAACGAAGTCTTAATTACTAATTTAGAGAAATTCTAAATAAGAAAATACCTTTTTATTTCGTTTAATACTTTTACATTTGTAATAAATAAATAATAAAACATGAATTCTAGATTTCTAAAAACCTTTTGTTTGTCTCTAGCCTTAACGCTTACAAGCAGTATTGTTTTAGCCCAACAAGGCACTGTTGTTGTTAATCAAGATCCAGAAATAACAACTTTGTTAAAGTTGAAAAAACAGATAAATAGTGAGGATGAAGATAGTGATCGCTATAAAATTCAGATTTATTCTGGTTCTAGAACTCAAGCTGAAAGTGTAGAAAACAGCTTTGATAATTCTTTTAACTCATGGTCTTCTAAACTGGTTTATGAAACTCCAAATTATAAAATTTGGGTTGGTAGTTTTAGAAAGCGCATTGAGGCAGAACGTGCGTTAAAGGAAATTAATAAAAAATTCCCTACTGGCACTTTTATTTTTAAGCCGAAGAAAAAAAACAAATAAAAATACTGTAGAATAAAAAAGCCGTTTTCAATTACTTGAAAACGGCTTTTTTGTTATCTATGGTTAAGAAATTTAATTACTTAAGTTTCTTCTTTACTTCTACTTCATGGAATGCTTCAATTACATCACCTTCTTTAATATCGTTGTAGTTTTTAATTTGCATACCACAATCATATCCTTTACCAACTTCCTTAACATCGTCTTTAAATCGTTTTAAAGAGGCTAATTCGCCTGTATAGAATACAACGCCATCACGTATTAAACGTATTTGAGAGTTTCTAAATATTTTACCATTCATTACCATACAACCTGCAATACTTCCAACTTTAGTAACCTTAAAGATTTCTCTAATTTCTGCAGTACCTGTAATCTCTTCTTTAAGCTCTGGAGATAACATACCTTCCATTGCATCTTTAAGATCGTTAATAGCATCGTAAATAATAGAATATGTTCTAATATCTACTTCTTCTCTGTCTGCAATAACTCTTGCATTTCCTACTGGACGTACATTAAATCCTATAATAATGGCATCTGAAGCTGTTGCTAACAATACATCGCTTTCTGTAATTGCTCCTACACCTTTGTGTAAGATATTTACTTGAATTTCTTCTGTAGATAGTTTCTGGAAAGAATCTGTTAAAGCTTCAACAGAACCATCAACATCACCTTTAAGGATAATATTTAATTCTTTAAACGTACCTAATGCAATACGACGACCAATTTCTGCAAGTGTTAATGTTTTAGTAGTACGAACATCTTGCTCACGTTGTAATTGCATACGTTTTGTTGCAATTTGTTTAGCTTCACGCTCGTCTGCAAAGACATTAAACTTATCACCTGCTTGTGGTGCTCCATCTAATCCTAAGATTGATACTGGTATTGAAGGACCAGCTGCTTCAACGTCGTTTCCACGTTCGTCTTGCATAGCCTTAATTTTACCACTGTTTTTTCCTGCTAATACGTAATCACCAATTCTTAGCGTTCCTGCTTGTACTAATATTGTTGAAACGTATCCACGACCTTTGTCTAAGAATGCTTCTACAACTGTACCAACTGCTGGCTTATTTGGATTTGCTTTAAGCTCTAATAATTCTGCTTCAAGTAATACTTTTTCTAATAATTCCTTAACACCAGTTCCTACTTTTGCTGAAATATCGTGAGATTGAATTTTCCCTCCCCAATCTTCAACTAAAAGATTCATTTGCGCTAATCCTTCTTTAATCTTTTCTGGATTTGCATCTGGTTTATCTATTTTATTTATTGCAAACACTATTGGCACTCCTGCAGCTTGTGCGTGAGAAATTGCTTCTTTTGTTTGCGGCATAATATCATCGTCTGCTGCTGCTACAATAATAGCTATATCTGTTACTTGAGCACCACGTGCACGCATGGCTGTAAAAGCCTCGTGACCTGGAGTATCTAAAAATGCTATTTTTTGTCCGCTTTCTAATTGTACACCATAAGCTCCAATGTGTTGTGTAATTCCACCAGATTCTCCTGCGATTACGTTTTCTTGACGAATGTAATCTAGAAGTGATGTTTTACCATGATCTACATGTCCCATTACTGTTACAATAGGTGCGCGTTCTATTAAATCTTCTGGTTGATCTTCAACTTCAACAATTGATTCTTCGATATCTGCAGTTACAAATTCTACTTTATAACCAAATTCCTCTGCTACAATAGTTAATGTTTCGGCATCTAAACGCTGATTCATTGTTACCATCATACCAAGAGACATACATGCTGAGATAATTTCGGTTACTCCAACATCCATCATAGTAGCAACTTCACTAGAAGTAACAAATTCTGTTACTTTTAGAATTTTACTTTCTGCTGCTTCGATTTGCTCATCGATTTCAGTCTGCTCTCTGTGTTTATCTCTTTTATCTCTTCTGTTTTTAGCACCTCTTCCTTTGCTAGATTTACCTTGTAATTTTTCAAGTGTTTCTCTTACTTGTTTTTTTACATCCTCTTCGGTAGGTTCTACTTTTACAATAGTACGTCGACCTTGTCCAGGTTTACCTTTAAACCTATCGTTTCCGCCACGATTGTTACCTCCTCTAGAACCTCCAGTTCCTGGTTTATTATCTCCTGGTTTAGAAATACGTCGACGTTTTTTCTTATTGGCATCATCACCTTTTTTAACAACCTCTTTCTTTTTCTTAGGCTTATTAAATTGAGATAAATCGATTTTTTTACCTGCAATTTTAGGACCTGTAAGTTTTTTGTATTGTGTTTCTACTGTCTCTGGTTCTGGACTCTCTTCAGTTTTATCTCCTTCGGCAGTAATTTCTTTTTCTACTATTTTAGGTTCAACTTTTTTAGAATCAGCCTTTTTCTCTTGAGTATTATTATCTTCTACTTTCTTTGGTGCAGTTTCTTTTTTAAGTGGAGCTTTAGCTTCTACTTTGTCTTCCTTTTTAGAAGATTCAGCTTTGACTTTAACTTCTTTCACCTCTTCTTTTGGCTCTTTCTTTTTAGGAGCTAAGTCTATTTTACCAACTTTTTTAGGTCCTTCAAGTGTTTTGGAAGCTTTTATAACTTCTTCTGCTTTGGCTTTGGCAACAGCAGCTTTAGCATCTTCTTCTTTTTGCTTAGCTTCTAATTCTTTCTCACGTTTAATACGTATGTCTTCCTTTTCTTTAAGCTTAGCTTCACTAACTGCTTGAGACTTAACTTTCTTGCCAGCGTCTGTTTCGAATTCGTCTGAAAGAATTTTATAAGTTGCTTCAGAAATTTTCGTAGTCGGACGCTTCTCTATATCGACACCTTTGGAATCTAAAAATTCCACAGCACGATCCAGAGAGATGTTAAGCTCACGTAGTACTTTGTTTAATCTAATCGTTTCAGCCATAAATTGCCTTTACCTTAATTTTACTCAAATATATGTTAATCTTCGAATTCTTCCTTAAGAATTCTAATAACATCTAATATTGTTTCTTCTTCTAAATCTGTTCTCTTTACTAAATCTGCAACGTCTTGTTCTAATACACTCTTTGCTGTATCTAAACCTGCTTTGCTAAATTCTTTAATTACCCAAGCTTCAATCTCATCAGAGAATTCTCTTAATTCCACATCTTCTTCTGCACCTTCTCTAAACACATCAATCTCGTAACCTGTAAGCTTTCCTGCTAGACGAATGTTGTGACCTCCACGACCAATAGCCTTGCTTACTTCCTCTGGTTTTAATATTGCTTCTGCACGTTTGTTTTCTTCATCAATTTTAATTGATGTAACACGCGCTGGACTTAATGCCCTTGTAATGTATAATTGTAAGTTATTAGTATAATTAATAACATCTATATTTTCGTTTCCTAATTCGCGAACAATACCATGAATTCTAGAACCTTTCATACCTACACAAGCTCCAACAGGATCTATTCTATCATCGTAAGAATCTACAGCTACTTTTGCTTTTTCACCTGGAATTCTTACTACATTTTTTATAGTAATTAAACCATCAAATACTTCAGGAATTTCAGACTCAAACAACTTTTCTAAAAACTTAGGAGATGTACGGGACATTATAATTGCTGGCTTGTTTCCTTTTAATTCTACACTATCAATAACACCTCTTACATTGTCTCCTTTTCTGAAGAAATCTGAAGGTATTTGCTTGTCTTTTGGTAATATAATTTCATTACCATCATCGTCTAACAAAATAACTGCTCTGTGTCTGATATGGTGAACTTCGGCAGTATATAAATCACCTTCAAGTTCTTTAAAGTGTTTAAATATATTTGTATTATCGTGTTCGTAAATTTTAGAAATTAAATTTTGACGTAGTGCTAAAATTGCACGACGACCAAGATCTATAAGCTTTACTTCTTGAGAGACATCTTCTCCAACTTCAAAATCAGGCTCAATTTTTCTAGCGGCAGATAATGAAATTTCTTGATTTGGTTCTTCTACTTCTCCATCTGCAACAACGATTCTATTTCTCCAGATTTCTAAATCTCCTTTATCTGGGTTAATAATAATATCGAAGTTATCATCATCTCCAAACTTCTTTTTTAATGCATTTCTAAATACATCTTCTAAAATCGCCATTAGCGTAACACGATCTATTAGTTTATCGTCTTTAAATTCTGAAAATGACTCAATTAACGCTATATTTTCCATTATTCTTCTGAATTAAAATTTTATCATAACTTTTGCTTCTACAATATCGTTGAAAGCTATTTTTGCATTTTTTTTAACCGTAACCTTACCTTTTCCAACGGGCTTTGGTTCTCTTGCTTTCCATGTCAATTCTATACCTTCTTCTGAAACATTTATTAATTCTGCTTCGATATTTTCAGTTTGTGTTTTAACCTCTAATGTTCTACCAATATTTCTATTAAATTGCCTTGGTAATGTTAAAGCAGCAGCAGCTCCTGCTGAAGCTACTTCTAAAGAAAAATCATGCTCTTCTCTATCAATATTATGCTCGATTGCTCTACTAATAAAAATACAGTCTTCTACTTTTACACCGTTATCTCCATCTATAATTATATTTATTGATTGGTCGTTAGAAATCGTAAAATCGATTAAAAACAAATCGGTTCTTTCTTCTAAAGCTTCGTGCAATAAATCTTTTACTGTGGTATTGAACATTTTTAAGTATAAAAAGAGCGGACTTTTCGTCCGCTCACATTCATTTTTCTTACAACGATGCAAATATACGTAGTTTTTATTAATTTTCATAAAAAACCAAAGCAGACTTTTACTTTTATTAAAAAAATTAATTTAAGTTGACTTATGGTCGTTATTTTAAACAGTAATCACAAAAGTAAAAATTAGTGAATTTGTTGAAGGCACAAACTTTACAAATTACACAACAAACACAAATTAATAACGAAACTGCGGAAATTAAGAAACTCTAAATTTTTAGCACATTTATAAATTTAGCTATTATTGGAATTAACAATCTATGAAAGACAAAGGACTTCGTGTTTTTTTTTAAATGGAAGTTTAAGCGAGAATCTTTTTAATCACACCAAAAGACCACTAATAAACTTTAAAATATATTAATCTAGCATTACAATTATTTAATTAAGTCTATAATTCTAGAGCCTTTTTTTTATTGATTATTTATTAAAAACAAAAAATCCTAATACATAAATTGTATTAGGATTACTTTGTTGGCCCACTAGGTCTCGAACCTAGACTCTTCAGTACCAAAAACTGACGTGTTACCAGTTACACCATAGGCCAATATTTTGTAACAGGTTGCAAATTTAAAACAAAGTTTTATTTGCGCAAACATTTTACAGTAAAATAATTTTTATTTTTTATCGTTTTTATAAAAAATAGCGCTAGATGTATAAAAATGGGTTGTTTCGAGCGAAACCCATTAAGAAAAATTTATCATTCTTGTTTAATATTTATTAGTAAATTCGCCATTATAATAATCAAACCACGAATATGACGTTTTCAAACTTTAAAAAATGGAACAATATCTTAGGATGGTTCGCTTTTTTAATTGCATTAATAACTTACAGTCTAACAGTAGAACCAACCGTTAGTTATTGGGATGCTGGAGAATATATTTTAACCTCTGCTAAACTACAGGTTGGCCATCCACCTGGAGCGCCATTGTTTCAAATGTTAGGTGCATTTTTCTCTACGTTTGCTATTTCACCAGAAAATATTGGTTTAATGCTCAATATGTTAAGTGCTGTTTCTAGTGCTTTTACTATCTTGTTTATGTTCTGGAGTATTTCATTATTACTTCAAAAAATGATTTTTACTGAAGAATTCACAAGCTCTAAAGCCTATGCTATTATTGGAAGTGCCTTAGTTGGTAGTTTAAGCTTTGCATTTACCGATTCTTTTTGGTTTAACGCTGTAGAGACCGAAGTTTACGCAATGGCAACATTGTTAATGTCTATTTTATTTTACTGTGCTTTACGTTGGGATTTCGATATGCATAATCCTAGAGGAAACCGCTGGTTAATTCTTATAGCCTTTATTATTGGGCTTTCTTTTGGTGTTCACTTTATGGGATTATTAACTATTCCTGCTATTGGATTAATTTATTACTTTAAAAATTACAAACAAGTTACCCTTATTAATTTTATTCTTGCTAACGTTATCTCTATTGCTGTACTATTATTTATTTTCAAATTATTAGCGCCAAATATACTTAGGTTCTTTAGTGTTCTAGAAATTTTCTTTATTAATACTATTGGCTTGCCTTTTAATTCTGGATCAATAATCGCTGGAATTTTACTAATTGTAGCCATTTATTTTAGTTTAAAATATACTAGAGAAAAAGGGCTTAAACATATTAACACTGGAATTCTTTGCATAACATTTGTAATCATTGGTTTCTCTTCTTGGTTAATGCTACCCATTAGAGCTAATGCAGATGTTGTAATTAATGAAAACAACCCTTCAAGCGCTAGAGAACTTTTAGCTTATTATAATTTAGAGCAATACCCAAAAACGCATTTATTTTATGGTCCATTATTTACAGACCAATATTCTGGATTAAATGAGAATAAAGAAGATACTTACAGAGATGATAAGCCTAAATACGAAAAAGATTTAGAGCAAGGCAAGTACGTAATCGTTAATGATTATAAAGATGCTGTACAAAATTACAATTATGACCATGCTGCAGTTTTACCAAGAATGTGGAGTGGTGAGCATGCAGAAAACTACATGCTATTTTCTGGATTTTTAGATTACTCAGTAAAAGAACGCTTTAATGTTGATCCTTTTACAGAAAAGAAAATTGCTGCCTTTATTGAAAAATACCAGCAAGATCAATTAACAGAACGTGAGTACGACGAGTTCATGTCTATTTATGGTGAAAAACTCAATATTTCTTTGAGTCCGAGAATACAAAAAGATGTTACTTTTATTAAGCAATTTAAAAGTGAAGTTGCTAAAGGAAATGTAGATTACGAAGGCTATCATCGTTTTCTAAAAGAATATGGTGCAGAATATTTAGATATCGAAAAACCTTCTTTTGTAGATACTACAGCATATTTATTTCAATACCAATTAGGTTATATGTATTGGCGTTATTTTATGTGGAATTTCACAGGGCGACAAGATGATATTCAAGGCGAATACAATAATCACGGAAATTGGATAAGTGGTATTGATGCTTTTGATGCTATTCATTTAGGGCAATCTCAAGACAATTTACCAAGTGATGTTAAAAATAATAAAGCGAGAAACACTTATTATTTTCTTCCGCTTATTTTAGGGCTTATTGGGCTCTTCTTCTTATTCAATAAAGACAAAAAAACCTTTTGGGTACTTTTAGTATTCTTCCTATTTACAGGTATTGCTATACAAGTTTACACCAATGTTAGACCTTTTGAACCTCGCGAACGTGACTACTCTGTAGTTGGTTCTTTCTATGTCTTTGCTATTTGGATAGGTTTTAGCGTTTATGGTATTTTCGAATTCTTTAAAAATAAAGTAAAAAGCACTGCTTTACCTCTAGTTATTACTGGAGTCTGTTTATTAATTGCACCATTAATTTTAGCAGTTAATAACTGGGACGACCATGATAGATCTGGAAAATACACAGCTTTATCTATGGCAAAAAAGTATTTAGATTCTTGCGGTGAAAATGCTATTCTATTCTCCATTGGCGATAATGATACGTTTGCACTATGGTACGCACAAGAAATTGAAAATTACAGAACAGATGTACGTGTGGTTAATACTAGTTTATTTCAAACTGACTGGTATATAGATCAAATGAAACGCAAGGCTTACGATAGTGATCCAATTCCTTCTCAATTAACACATGACAAATATAAATTTGGCACAAGAGATTATATTAGGAAAGCAATTTATTATAGAGATCCAAAAACAGATGAAGCCAAACCTACCTTTAGTCGTGATACTTTAATGATTAAAGAATTTTTAGATTTTGTCTCTAGTGACAACCCTAAAACTAAAATGAAAAGGATTGCTCAATTACAAGATGAAGATGTTGATCAATATCCATCTCAATATTTGAATACTAATTATTTTCCAGTAGAACACATTCGTGTTCCTGTAAATAAAGAGAATGCTATTAAATACGGCATAGTAAAGCAAAAAGATGCAGATTCTATTGTTGACTATATAGACATTAAAATTAAAGAGAGTGCTATTCCTAGAAACCGTTTATTAATGCTTGACATTGTTGGCAATAACGATTGGAAACGCCCTATTTACTTTACAGGTGGTGCTTTTGGTGAAGACGATTATATCTGGATGAAAGACTACCTTCAACTCGATGGTATGGTTTATAAATTAGTACCAATAAAAACACCTACAGATCGTGCTAATCCTTTTGATATGGGTCGCGTAGATAGTGAGTTTATGTACAATAAAGTAAAAGCTTGGGATTGGGGAAACAGTGGTAGCGACGACATTTACCATGATCCAGAAACACGTAAAAACTCGATTACTTACAGAGGTAATTTAGCGCGTTTAATGGAAAAATTAATTCAAGAAGAAAAACTAGATAAAGCTGAGAACATTGCAGATATTGCTATGGAAAATATGCCTGTAGATAAATTTGGGTATTACACACTTTTAGAACCATACATTAGTGGTTATTTTGAAGTTGGTGCAGACGACAAAGCAAGACAACTATTTAAAGATGTTTCTGTAAAATACCAAGAAAATCTAACCTATTACAGTGAATTAACAGAAGATAACCAGATTAAAAATGCTCAAGAAATCTATACAGATATTGAGCGCTACAGAGCACTTATTGTTGTGTTAATAGAATACGACGAAGACTTTGCTGAAAAAGAATTTATCGCTTTTGATAATTACCAGAGGTTATTTGAAAATTTATTTCCAAGTGAAGACCCTCAACTAAGAGAAGAACGCGACATTAATAGAGATAGCAGCATTCCTAATATTGAGCCTACTGCTCTAGAAATAGAAGAATAACTATGCGATTTATTCCTATTAAAACGCCAAGTTTTATAAAACGAATTTTCCCAAACTATGTTTGGGATTTTTCGTCTAAAGACAAAATTTTATACCTCACTTTCGATGATGGTCCTACACCAGAAATAACACATTGGACGCTAAACACACTTAAAAAACACAATGCTAAAGCCACTTTTTTTTGCATTGGCAATAACGTTGCAAAACATCCAGATATTTTTAATGCTATTTTAAATGAAGGACATAGTATTGGTAACCACACACAAGATCATTTAAAAGGTTGGAAAAATTCAACTAAAAAATTTTTAGAAAATGTTGTAAAAGCTGATGCTATTATAAATAAAGAATTAAAAACGAGTTCTCAAAAAGTGAGTTTGTTTAGACCTCCTTTTGGACAGTTAAAGAAAAGTCAAGGAAAAGCTATAATACAATTAGGCTATAAAATTATTATGTGGAGTGTTGTGCCTTTTGACTGGGAACAAAAAATATCAAAAGAGCAATGCTTAAAAAATGTTATTAGTAAAGCCTCTATAAAAAACAATATTATAGTGTTTCATGATAGTGTAAAAGCCTCTAGAAATATGATGTATGCTCTCCCAAAAGTATTGGAGCATTTTAGCAAAAAAGGATACGCTTTTGAAGCTATTTCTATGTCAAATTAATTTTAGACAAAGTCTTGAATTATAGCAATTAATGTATTAGCATCCTGCGCTCCACTTTGCCTCCATTTCATTTCACCATTTTTATAAATAATTAAAGTTGGTAAACTTTTAACGCGTAAAGCTTCAGATAATTCTTTGTTTTTATCAATATCAATCTTAATTACTTTAGCCTTGTCGCCAAGTGCTGCAGCTACATCTCTAAGTACAGGATGCATAGCTGTAGATTGTTCATTCCACTCTGTAAAAAAATCTAGTAAAACTGGAATGTTGACATCTATTAATTCTCCAAATTTTGACATTTTTTAAAGTATTAGTTTAAAATGGTTAATGTAAATCTACAATTTTTTAACAATTTATAGATTTACGGCTTTTAATTTAAGAGGCTATTAAACAACTTTCGTGCCTTTTTTAAGTGTAATCACTGTTACTTCTGGCCAAATACCAATACGTCCAGGAAATGCTAAATACCCAAAACCTCTGTTTACATGTAAAAATTTACCAGTAACTTCATACATTCCAGCCCATTTTGGATAACGGTATTTTACAGGACTCCATTTTATGCCTAACGATGGAACTTCTATACCAAACTGCATACCATGCGTATGTCCTGCTAAAGTTAAATGAATATGCTTCTTGTAATTAATAATATTAGTTTCATCTGTTATTACATCGTGGCTATTTCTATCTGTTTTATTAAGTTCCATTTTATCATAATCAAAATGCGATGGATCGTGAGACATTAAAATATTAAAATCATTATCTCCAATAGTTTTAGTAGCCTCGTTTAAGCTTCCTCGCTTAGGAAAATGACGTGAAGCTCCCCAATT
>NZ_JALZVX010000164.1 GCF_023299985.1 Lacinutrix sp.
TTAAAAGCAGCAGCTCAATTAATAAATAATGCTAAAAAACCATTAATAGTTTGGGGACAAGGCGTGATTTTAGGTCAAGCCGAAGAAGAGTTTAAAGCAGTGATTGAAAAGGCTGGAATTCCCTCTGCATGGACTATTTTGGGAGTATCTGCAATACCATCAACACATCCATTAAACGTTGGTATGGTTGGTATGCATGGAAATTATGCGCCAAATGTATTAACAAATCAGTGTGATGTATTAATAGCAATAGGCATGCGATTTGATGATCGTGTCACAGGAAATTTAGATAAATATGCAAAGCAAGCCAAAATCATTCATTTTGATATTGATTCTGCTGAAATTGATAAAAACGTAAAAACCGATGTTGCAGTATTAGGAGATTCTAAAGTCACATTGGCTTCATTGTTACCATTACTGAATAAAAACACACATACAGATTGGCATCAAGAATTCAAAGATTTATACAAAATTGAATACGAAAAAGTCATTAAAGGTGACTTGCATCCTACAAAAAAAGGTTTAACCATGGCAGAGGTGTTAAAAGAAATCAACAGTCAAACCAAAGGTGAAGCTGCCATTGTGAGTGATGTTGGTCAACACCAAATGATTGCTTGTCGTTATGCAGATTTCAACCAGACCAAAAGTAATATTACTTCTGGTGGTTTAGGCACAATGGGCTTTGCGTTACCAGCAGCAATTGGAGCAAAAATGGGAGCGCCAGATCGTGAAGTTGTTGCGATAATTGGAGATGGTGGTTACCAAATGACAATACAAGAATTAGGTACTATTTTTCAGCAGAAAATACCTGTAAAAATCGTAGTCTTAAACAATGAATTCTTAGGTATGGTGAGACAATGGCAACAGCTGTTTTTTAATAAACGTTATGCCTCTACGGAAATGGTAAATCCAGATTTTGTAGCGATTGCCAAGGGATACTTTATTGAAGCAAAGAAAGTATCTACAAGAACAGATTTAAAAGCTGCTGTTAAAGAAATGATAGCAAGTGATGGTCCATACTTTTTAGAAGTTAGAGTGGAAAAGGAAGGTAATGTTTTTCCAATGATTCCTACAGGAGCAAGTGTATCAGATATGAGATTAGAATAAACAGCGAAAAGTAAAAACATGAGTACACAAGTAACATATACAGTATCAATCTACACTGAAAACAACATTGGATTACTAAACCGTATTTCGGCAATTTTCCAAAGAAGACATATTAATGTAGAGAGTATTAATTCTTCTATTTCTGAAATTGAAAATGTAACCAAATGGACTATGGTTGTTGATCTTTCCGAAGAAAAAATGAAAAAAATCATCGGTCAGATTGAGAAGCAAGTTGAAGTTATTAAAGCTTTTTACCATACCGAAGAGGAAACAATTTATCAAGAATCTTGCATTTTTAAAATGAAATCTGATTTACTTTTTAATGAACGTCAAATTCAAAACATTATTAAAGAAAGCAATGCTAGAATAGTGACTGTAAATAAAGCGTTTTTTGTTATTGAAAAGTCTGGAAGAAAAGAAGAAATAGATTTATTATATAGAGAATTAAATGCTTTTGGGATTATGCAATATACACGTTCTGGACGTATTGCAGTGACAAAAGATGAAATGAAAATATCAACAATGCTTGCTGAATTGCAACATTAAAATAGAATAAAAAAATGTCAAATTATTTTAACACATTACCATTAAGAGCACAATTAGAGCAGTTAGGACAATGTCGTTTTATGGATGCTTCAGAATTTGAAGATGGTGTAAATGCTTTAAAAGGTAAAAAAATTGTAATTATAGGTTGTGGTGCACAAGGTTTAAATCAAGGTTTAAATATGAGAGATTCAGGATTGGATATTTCATACACGTTGCGTCAAGTTGCTATTGATCAAAAAAGAGAGTCTTATAAAAACGCAACCTCTAATGGTTTTACTGTTGGTACTTATAACGAGTTAATACCAACTGCAGATTTAGTGCTTAATTTAACACCAGATAAGCAACATACTAATGTTGTAAAAACGGTAATGCCATTAATGAAGAAAGGAGCAACATTAAGTTATTCTCATGGTTTTAATATTGTTGAAGAAGGTACAAAAATTCGTGAGGATTTAACAGTAATTATGGTTGCTCCAAAATGTCCAGGAACAGAAGTTCGTGAAGAGTATAAACGTGGATTTGGAGTGCCAACATTAACTGCTGTACATCCAGAAAATGATCCAGAAGGAAAAGGTTGGGCTCAAGCAAAAGCTTATGCAGCTGCAACTGGTGGGCATAAAGCAGGTGTTTTAGAATCTTCTTTTATAGCTGAAGTAAAGAGTGATTTAATGGGAGAGCAAACTATTTTATGTGGTTTACTTCAAACAGGAGCAATCTTATCATTCGATAAAATGGTTGAAGAAGGTATCGATGCTAGTTATGCTGCAAAATTGATTCAGTATGGTTGGGAAACAATTACTGAAGCATTGAAACATGGAGGAATAACTAACATGATGGATCGTTTATCTAATCCTGCAAAGATTAAAGCACATCAACTTTCCGAAGAACTAAAAGATATTATGCGTCCACTTTTTGAGAAACATATGGATGATATTATTTCTGGTCATTTTTCAAAAACAATGATGGAAGATTGGGCAAATGATGATGTGAATTTGCTAAAATGGAGAGCTGCAACTGGAGAAACAGCATTTGAAAAAACTGCGTTAACGTCAGATCATATTTCTGAACAAGAATATTTTGATCATGGTGTATTGTTAGTTGCTTTTGTAAAATCTGGAGTAGAATTAGCCTTCGAAACTATGGTGAGCGCAGGAATTATTGAAGATTCTGCTTACTACGAATCTTTACATGAATTACCATTAATTGCAAATACAATTGCTAGAAAGAAGTTGTTTGAGATGAATCGTGTAATTTCTGACACTGCAGAATACGGTTGCTATTTATTCGATCATGCTTGCAAACCTTTATTAACCGATTTTATGAAAACGGTTAATACTTCATTAATTGGCAAACCATTTTCAACAACAAATGCTGTCGATAATTTAGAATTAATTGAAATTAATGATGCGATAAGAAATCATCCAATAGAAGCTGTTGGTCAAAGATTAAGAACAGCAATGACAGCAATGAAGGTTATAAAATCTGATGTTGAGACTACGGATTCTGTTTTAGCATAACGCAAACATATTCCTGCAAGGTTTCAAAAATCATGTAGGTATTAAAGAAAGATTTGAAGACAGGAGAATAAGATTCCTGCCTTCGCAGGAATTATGGAAGACACAAAAACAACATATAGACCAACACTTGAAGCTATTGAAGCTGCTGCAGAAAAATTAAAAGGAATTGCATCTGTGACGCCTTTAATTAAAAATGCGAGGTATTCTAAGCAATATGGTGCAAACATTTATTTTAAGAGAGAAGACTTACAAGAGGTTCGATCTTATAAAATTCGTGGTGCATACAATAAGATTTCGTCATTAACCGAAAATCAAATTGAAAATGAAATTGTCTGTGCAAGTGCCGGAAATCACGCGCAAGGTTTTGCATTATCCTGTAAACTACTTAAAATAAAAGGCACTATTTTTATGCCTGCACCAACACCTAAACAAAAAATTGAGCAGGTAGAAATGTTTGGTGAAGATTATATAGAAATTGTTTTGGTTGGTGATACTTTTGACGATGCGTATCATGCTGCAAAAACAGAATGTGAGCGTCTAAACAAAACTTTTATTCATCCTTTTAATGATAAAAAAGTTATTGAAGGTCAAGCAACCGTAGGTTTAGAAATTATAAATCAAGCTCAAGAACATCCTATTAATTATGTTTTTCTTGCGGTTGGAGGAGGAGGACTTGCAGCTGGATTATCATCTGTTTTTAAATTATTATCACCTCAAACACGTATTATTAGCGTTGAACCTAAAGGCGCAGCTTCTATGTTAACGTCCATAAGAAACAACCAAAATATTGAGTTAAAATCAATAGATAATTTCGTAGATGGAGCAGCTGTTAAACGTGTTGGCGATTTAAATTTTGCAATTTGTAAAGAGACATTACATCGTGTTGTTGAGGTTGATGAAGGTAAAATTTGTCAGACTATTTTAGATTTATATAATAAAGATGCAATTATCGTTGAACCAGCAGGTGCTTTAAGCTTGTCTGCTCTAGATCAGTTTTCCGAAGAAATAAAAGGAAAAAATGTGGTTTGCGTAATTAGTGGAAGTAATAATGATATTACACGTACTGCAGAAATTAAAGAACGTGCATTATTATACGCGAACCTTAAGCATTATTTCATTATAAAATTTCCTCAACGTACTGGAGCCTTAAGAGATTTTGTAGTAGATATTTTAGGTCCAACGGATGATATTACACACTTTGAATATACTAAAAAAGCCAATCGAGAAAATGATGTCGCTGTTGTAGGTATCGAACTAAAATCTCCAGATGACTTAGAGTCGTTAATTACTAAAATGAAACTACATAATTTTTATGGTGATTATTTAAATGATAAGCCAGATCTGTTTCAGTTTTTGGTGTAAATAGTATTTAATCTTTAATTGTACTGCTACTTCTACCGATTAGATACAAGAGAATTGTATCAAAAAGTCAATAAAATTCCAACAAACTCAAAAATTTAAGTCAATAATTGTAATTTAGATGACTTAAAAGTTTCGCTATGTTTCAGGAATGAAAAAAACAATAAAATATTAGAAAGTAGGATGAGATTCTTGCTTTCGCAGAAACACCATGAACCAAACATTTTTAATGCGAACACATTTGACCTTTAAAAAATAATAAAACAAACAAATGAAAATAGCAATAATAGGAGCAGGAAACTTAGGTATGTCCATAGCAAAAGGTTTGTTAAAAAACGAAATGGCAACGTCTTTATATTTAACTAAGCGACACGTTAATCAGTTAGAAGGTTTAAAAGCCAACAAAAAAGTAGTGATTACAAGTGATAACGGCTTAGCGATTGAGAATTCAGATATTATTATTTTCGCTGTTCAGCCTAATCATTTATCTGCTGTTTTGCGTAAGAACAAGCAATATATAGAATCAAGACATACATTAATTTCTACTATTACAGGTTTTTCAATTGAAAAAATAGAAGCAGTTATTGGCGACAAATATTCAGTTATTCGTGCAATGCCTAATACTGCCATTGCAGTTGGAAAATCTATGACGTGTATTTGTAGTAATGAAAAAGCAATTTTAAAACTTAATATTGCCAGAAAAATATTCGATACCTTAGGAAGAACCTTAGTTATTCCAGAAAAGCAAATGCAAGCAGCAACAGTGGTTTGCGCAAGCGGAATAGCCTTTTGGATGCGAATGATTAGAGCAACAACACAAGCAGCAATTCAACTTGGTTTTGATGCTAAAGAAGCTCAAGAATTAGCAATGTTCACTGCAGAAGGTGCAGCCAATTTATTAATTACAACAGGTAATCATCCAGAAGAAGAAATTGATAAGGTAACAACACCAAAAGGTTGTACTATTGAAGGTTTAAACGAAATGGAACACCAAGGATTAAGTTCTTCACTTATTCGTGGAATGGTTGCTTCTTTTGAGAAGATTGATGGGATAAAGGATAGGACTTAGAGTTTTTTTTTTTTTTTGATTACCACTATAAATATGATTACTTTTGTAGTATATATCCTATAATCAATATCAAAACTAACCAATCATGAAACAATTTTTACTTATTCTTGCTCTATCTTTTTGCTTTTCAGTTCAAAGTCAAACTTCCAATTTTAAAAAAGCAATACTTACCAAAACTAATGGCGAGGTACAAGATGTTTTTTATAAAGTGAGAAGTTATTTAGTGGACAATAAAGGAAGTCTTAATATCTATTCCAGTCCAAACAATTTTGATAAATTAAGTATCTCTGCAAGTAATATATCTAAAATAGAATCTCATAATAGAAATATTATTATAGTTAGTGCCTTGGTTAATGGTGTAGACAAGATCAAGCCTGTTTTATTAAGAAAGTTACTTGATGGTGAGCACGTTCTTTATAAGTACATCAACAGCCTAGGAGAAAAAACTTTTGTAGATGGATTTAATGGCGATTACATAAAGTTAGGTAAAAATGCAGAAAATAAAGATGACGAATATTATAAAGAGTGGCTATTTGAAAATTTGAATCCACAGCAAAATAACACATCAAATTACATTTCATTAAACTACAATCAGAAAGAATTAAAAAAGTATTATACTGAAAACCAAAGTAACTCATCTTTATTAGTTCAAGAGGAAGAAGTGAAAGCTTTAAGTTTAGGTATATATGCAGGAATTGTGTTTAATAATTTCTCAGGCCCATTATATGCTATTGAAGAAGCAAACACAACCAACTATAAAATAGGAGTACAAGCATTAGTAAATATAGATCCAGTTAAAAACAACCACACTCTATTTGGTGGTTTTAATTATTATACAGGGTTAGATGCTGATGGAGTATCTGCAGCAAATCCGGAGTCTCAATTTCAAAGAATAGAAGTAGATACCAAAACAGAGCTTAATCTTTATTCGTTTTATTTTGGTTATCAACGTAATATTCATCTAAATAAAATATCTATATCACCTTTTGTTTCCTTTGAGCAAATGTTTTCTTCATCTTACAATAGAGTAAATGTTACTTCTAGAGAAGACCAAAGTTTAGTGTATTTTACAGAAGTTTTTAGTGAGAGTTTTAAATCTCTTAATTTTGGTTTAAAAATTGCTACACCGCAAAACATATTTATAATATTGGAGTATGGGAATTTTTTAAATGTAGAACCTATAAATTCAGTTACTAACCGAGGTGTGGAGCCTCGAATTGATATAACACGTTTGTCTGTTAGTGTGGGATATAAATTTTTATAAAACTAGATAAATAATCAAACTCTAGGCAAATCACTATCATCTTTCAAAGGTAAATGAGATGCTCCCATTAAATAAGCATCTACATGATGCGCTGCTTGTCTTCCTTCAGAAATTGCCCAAACAATTAACGATTGTCCACGACGCATATCTCCTGCTGCAAAAACACCAGAAACGTTAGTTGCGTAATCTTTAGTTGTCGCTTCTATATTGGTTCTAAAATCTATATTTAAACCAAATTGGTCTGCCAAGGTTTTTTCGGCTCCTGTAAAACCTAAAGCTAATAATGCTAAGTCGCATTCCCATTTTTTTTCTGTGCCTTCCACTTCTAAAAGTTGAGGTCGTTCTCCTGCTTCAAAAATCCATTCTACTTCAACTGTTTTTAAACCTGTTAAGTTTCCTTTTGAGTCTCCTATAAACTCTTTGGTTGATACACTAAAAAAGCGTTCTACACCTTCCTTATGAGACGACGTTGTCTTTAATTTCATAGGCCAATAAGGCCAAGGTTGATGCGCTGGACGACCTTCTGAAGGTTTACTTAGTATTTCAAAATTTGTAACCGATTTTGCACCATGACGATTAGAGGTTCCAATACAATCACTTCCTGTGTCTCCACCACCAATAACGATAACGTTTTTATTTTGTGCAGAAATAACGTTTTCAAATTTTTCTAATCCATCAACATATTGGTTGTTCAGCTTCAAAAAATCCATCGCTTGCGTGACACCTTTTAAATCTGAACCAGGAATTGGAATGCTTCGCTTAACAGTTGCTCCTCCACATAATACAATGGCATCAAAATCTTCTTTTAATTTATTAGCGTCGATGTTAACACCAACGTGTGCATTGGTTTTAATAATAATACCTTCTGCTTCTAAAACAGCAATACGTCTATCAATTACGTTTTTCTCCATTTTAAAATCTGGAATGCCATAGCGTAATAAGCCACCAACTTTTTTATCACGCTCAAAAACTGTAACAGTATGTCCTGCACGATTTAATTGTTGTGCAGCCGCTAAACCTGCAGGACCAGAACCAATAATGGCTACTGTTTTCTCTGTTCTTGTTTGTGGTGGATTGGCAGTAATCCAACCTTCTTCAAAGGCTTTTTCTACTATGTTTTTTTCAATATTCTCTATAGTTACTGGATCTTCATTAATGCCTAAAACACATGCTTCTTCGCAAGGTGCTGGACATAATCTTCCTGTAAACTCTGGAAAGTTGTTGGTTTTATGTAAAATTTCGGCAGCTTCTTTCCACTTGCCTTTATAAACTTTATCGTTAAAATCTGGAATAAAATTTCCAAGCGGACAACCACTATGGCAAAACGGAATACCGCAATCCATACAACGTGCACCTTGATTTTTCAGTTTTTCTTCTTCTAACGGAATTGTAAATTCCTTATAGTTATCGATGCGTTTTTCTGGCGCAATATAACTTTCGTCTTGACGCTTATATTCTAAAAATCCTGTTGTCTTTCCCATAATCTAAGCTATTTCTAATTGTTCTTGTTCTAATCTCACTAAGGCTTGTCTGTATTCTTCTGGTAACACTTTTTTAAACTTAGGAAGGTATGTTTTCCAGTCATCTAAAATGCGTCTTGCTATTGGACTTTCTGTAGTTTCAAAATGATTTTGAATAAGTTGTTCTAATTGTAATTCATCGTTCACATTATCAATTGGGTCAATATTTAAATCGTCTGAATTACAATTCTTTTTAAACGTTCCTTTTTCATCTAAAACATAAGCAACTCCTCCACTCATTCCTGCTCCAAAATTTCGACCTACTTCTCCAAGAATTACTGCAATTCCGCCAGTCATGTATTCGCAACCATGATCTCCAATGCCTTCTACAACAGCTTTTGCTCCAGAATTTCTTACACAAAAACGTTCGCCAGCTTTTCCGTTTATATAAACGTCTCCAGACGTTGCGCCATATAATGTTACGTTTCCTGTAATAATATTATCTTCAGGAACAATGGTACATTTTTCTGGTACTTTTATTATTAGTTTTGCGCCAGACAATCCTTTTCCTAAGTAATCATTTGTGTTTCCATGTACAGTAAAAGTTAATCCTTTGGTAGCAAATGCGCCAAAACTTTGTCCTGCAGAACCACTAAAATCGATATTTATAGTGTTTTCTGGTAAACCGTCTGCTCCATAGATTTTAGAAATTTCGTTACTTACAATCGCACCAACTGCACGATCTATATTAGTAATTGGTAATTTTAAATTTGTTTTTTGTCTTCGGAATAACGCTTGATGTGCCTGCTTAATAATCTTGAAATCTAAATGTGTTTCTAAATTATGATCTTGCTTTTCAGTATTATATAATTTTACATCATCTGCAACATCCACTTTATGAAGAATAGGAGTTAAGTCTATTCCTGAAGCTTTATAATGTTCTATCGCTTTATTTCTATTTAATTTCTGAACTTGCCCAACCATTTCATTAACGGTTCTAAAACCAAGTTTAGCCATTATCTCGCGTAATTCTTGCGCTACAAAATACATGTAGTTAACCACGTGTTCTGGCTTGCCTTTAAACTTTTTACGCAACTCGGGATTTTGTGTTGCAATACCAACTGGACAGGTATTTAAATGGCAAACACGCATCATAATACATCCTGAAGCTACCAAAGGTGCTGTGGCAAAACCAAATTCTTCTGCTCCTAATAAACAAGCAATAGCAACATCGCGACCAGTTTTTAATTGTCCATCGCATTCTAAAACGATTCTGTTTCTCAGGTCGTTCATCACTAAAGTTTGCTGTGCTTCCGCAACTCCAAGTTCCCATGGTAAACCACAATGTTTTTGAGATGTTAAAGGTGTTGCACCTGTTCCTCCATCAAAACCTGCTATTAAAACTACATCTGCTTTTGCTTTTGCAACTCCTGCTGCTACAGTGCCTACGCCAATTTCTGAAACTAATTTTACATTAATTCGTGCTTCTCTATTTGCTGATTTTACATCGTAAATTAATTGTGATAAATCTTCAATAGAATAAATATCGTGATGTGGTGGTGGCGAAATTAAGCCTACATAAGGTGTTGATTTTCTTGTTTTTGCAATTTCAGGATTCACTTTTGGTCCAGGTAATTGTCCTCCTTCACCAGGTTTTGCACCTTGTGCTATTTTTATTTGAATTTCACTTGCGCTCGTTAAATAGTTAGAAGTCACTCCAAAACGACCAGAAGCAACTTGTTTTATTGCAGAGTTTTTCCAATCGCCTTGAGAGTTTTTGTAAAAACGTTCTTGGTCTTCTCCTCCTTCTCCAGAATTAGATTTCCCTCCAATTCTATTCATGGCAACTGCTAAGTTTTCATGTGCTTCTTTACTTATTGAGCCATAAGACATCGCTCCAGTTTTAAATCGTTTTACAATCTCTGTCCAAGGTTCTACTTCTTCTAAAGGAATGGGATCGAATTGATCGAATTCAAACAAACCACGAATGGTCATTAATTGCTCAGATTGGTTGTTTACTAAATCTGAAAATTCTTTAAAAGTTGAAGCTTTATTGGTTCTAACAGACTCTTGAAGTTTAGCAACTGTTAACGGATTAAACATGTGCTTTTCTTGACCACGTCGCCATCTGTAATCGCCTCCAACTTCAATATCTACGTTGTTATTATTTGTTTTAAACGCCTTTTTATGACGTTTTACTATTTCTTTTTCAATTTCTCTTAAACCAATACCTTGAATACGTGTTGGTGTGTTTGGAAAGTACTTTTCAACTGTTTTGGTATTGATTCCTATACATTCAAAAAGTTGCGAACCACGATAAGAATTTAATGTTGAAATCCCGATTTTGTTCATCACTTTTAAAATACCTTTTCCAACGGCTTTATTATAATTTTTAATAGCTGCGAGATATTCTAAATCGGTAACATCCGAATCATTTATTTGTTTTTGTACAATCTCGTTTACTATATATGGATTTACAGCGCTTGCTCCAAAACCGAATAATAAGGAAAAATGGTGTACTTCTCGAGGTTCTGCAGATTCAATAATTAAACTAATTCTTGAACGTTTTTCTAATTTATGTAAGGCATGATTTAAATAGGAGCAGGCTAATAATGCAGGAATTGGTGCATGATTTTCATCTACAAAGCGATCTGAAAGTATAATAATATTAGCACCATTATCAATTGCTTTTGATGCTTTGGTGACTAAGTTTTCAAGTGCAACTTCTAATTCGTTTAATCCACGATTTACTTCATATAACATAGAAATGGATTCCACTTTAAAATCTGGATTAGTATCGTAATCTCTAATCTTATCTAAATCGTGCTTTGAAATTACTGGATTTTGGATTTTTAGCTTTTTGCAATGTTCTGCATTGATATCGAATATATTAACATCGCTTCCTAAAGTTAAACTAATATCTGTAATTAGTTCTTCGCGAATACCATCTAAAGGCGGATTGGTAACTTGTGCGAATAATTGTTT
>NZ_JALZVX010000165.1 GCF_023299985.1 Lacinutrix sp.
TTTTTTATGCGCTTATAGCTGTAATACATTGTTCACGAATACTCCAAATAGATTCAAAATTATAATTTAGTTCTTCTTTTAAAATCCATTGTTTTAAATAATTTTGGTGTAATTGTATTTTAAAATCTCCAATGGCATTAGGAATAATCTCGACCTCTTTTAATAATGTGTTTTCAAAAGATTCTCCAGAAATGGTATTTCTGGTTATATCTACTATCGTATTATTAATTTTTATATACGTGTGTGCTTCGGGAATGTATTGTAGATTATGTTTTTCTAGAACCTTGCCAATACCTTTTGTATTAGAGTTGTTCATTTTATAAATACCAATAAAAAGCTTAACGCTATCAATATTATTTTCAATAGCAACCTGCTTTAAAAAGGCATGTTTTGTGGAGCAGGTACCTTTATTTTCTTTTAAAACTGAATTATAGTCACTTCTGTTATTAGTTCTTCCGTATGGTAAGTTTTTAAGATGATTGCAAAGTGATAAAAAGTTGTTTAAACCATTCGCTATGCAAAGTGTTGAGCAAGGCAAGGTGCTTTCAATTTTAAAATTAAATAGCTTTTCCATTTATTATCACTTTATCTATATTATTATTTCCAAAAGCATAAGGTAAGTAGTTGTAACTAGGTACTTTTTTAGTAATGATTAAATTGGCTTTTTTACCTTTTGTTATACTGCCATATTGGTTACTAATTCCCATAGCATAAGCACCATTAATAGTTGCTGCGTTAATAGCTTCTTCTGGTGTTAATTTCATTTTAATGCAAGCAGTACTTACAACAAAATTCATGTTTCCGGAAGGTGTAGAACCTGGATTATAATCTGTTGCAAGTGCCAAAGGCAAACCTGCATCTATAATTTGTCTTCCTGGTGTGTATGGAATACTTAAAAAATAAGAACAGGATGGTAAAGCAACAGGCATTGTGTTGCTGTTTTTAAGTGCTTTTATGTCATCTGTATTTAATTCTTCTAAATGGTCAACACTTAATGCATTATGCTTTACAGCTAATGCAATACCTCCAAATGCATTAAACTGGTTTACGTGAATTTTTGGTATTAAATGATATTGTTTTGCAGCAACCAAAATTTGCTCTGTATCTTCTAAAGAGAAATAACCTTTTTCGCAAAAAACATCTACGTAATTCGCTAAGTTTTCTTTGGCTATTTTTGGTAACATCTCATTAATAATAAGATCTAAATAACCTTGTTTATTTTCTTTGTATTCTAAAGGAAAAGCGTGTGCACCTAGAAATGTTGCTTTTATTTTTATTGGGAATTCTTTTTTAATACGCTTAATAACACGTAGCATTTTAAGTTCAGTTTCTGTAGATAAACCGTAACCAGATTTTATTTCTAAAGCACCAGATCCTAATAGCATAACGTTTTTTACGCGTTCAATAGATTGTTGGTATAAATCGTCTTCACTAGTGTTTGCAAGTGTTTTAGCACTGTTTAAAATACCACCACCTCTGTTGGCGATTTCCTCGTAAGACAAGCCGTTTATTCTATCTACAAATTCCTGCTCTCGATTTCCAGCATAAACAATATGTGTGTGAGAATCGCACCAAGTAGGCAGTACAATTTTTCCAGAGGCATCTATAATTTCATCTGCATTTGGATATTTACAGTTTTCCATGCTTCCAAAATCTACAATAGTATCATCTTCAATAAAAACATAGGCATTTTTAAGAGTTGGAAGTATTTTCATTTCCTTTCCAGAAACTTTTAAAATATCTGATGCTCTAATTTGAAGTAATTCTTTTATGTTTTTTATTAATAGAGACATGCTAAAGTGTTTGAGAGTAATCTGTTATGTATAAATTATAAGCAGCAATAAACATTACTATTGCGCCAATGATACTAATAATCCAGTTATATTTTTTTGTAAATAAACGAGATACAAAATAGAGTATAAGTGTGGCAATACCTATAATTGCTGGTATCCATTTTAAAAGTGCTGCTATCATACCTGCTCCAGAGTAATCTGCTGTAAAAGAAATGGATAGCGTGATTATTTCTATAATTATTATAGTAATAATGTTATTTTTAGGATTGTTTAAATACGAAATCATACTCCAAATATAGATAAAATGAATAAAGTTGAACAATTTATTGCTGCTAGTTTTATAACGTATAATGACTTGTTTACAACGAAAAAATAAATTTTACTTCTTATAATTAATTACATTTCGAGAGTAAATGTGTAATTGAAGTATAAAGTGCTATTTATATTTCGCAAATAATAGATATGAAACCTTATTATAAGGAGGCTTTTGAGTATATCAATAAGTTTCAACCTTTGCCTATAACTGTATTCGATAGTTTATATGATATAGCAAATTATAAAGAAATAAAAAAAGGAGATAAACTTCTTGATTTTGGTACAGTACCTCAAAAAATTTATTTTATTGCTAGTGGTGTTGTTCGTTCTTATCTTCTACTTTCTAGCGGAAAAGAAGTTACTATTTCTTTGTTAAATCCGTTTATGTTTTTTGCTTCGTTTAAAGCCTTATTAAAACAAAAGCCAACAGACTTAATTTTTGAAGCACTAACAGACTGCCACGTTTTTGAAATTGATTATGATCTTTTTTATGGGTTTTGTAAAAAAGACATTAACCTAATGGAACTTTATGGTAAGTTTCTAGAAGACATAGTCCTTAATCGAGAATTGAGTTTTATAGAATTATCGTCTAAAGATGCGACAGAGCGCTATTTATTACTTAGAGAGCGTATTCCAGGCTTAGATAATATAATTCCACAATATAAAATTGCTGCAAGTTTAGGTATAACTCCTGTGCAGTTGAGTAGAGTTAGAGCTAAGTTGTAAAGCTTTGTTTTTAATGATTCTTAAATTTATTTAACTATTGTTTACCTGTGTTAACGTTTTTAAAAAACTATTGTTTTAAATTGTGTTGGTTAAAATATTTCCCTTAAAAAATGTAATAACTAACTAAACTAAAAAACCGATTAGCGTTAAGCTAATCGGTTTAATTTTTCTTTGTATTAATTAAAAGTTTTTTAATAGCCTATTTATAATTCCTGAAAAGGCATAAATAGTAGTTATTTTAAACCACCAACCATATTTTCTGGTTTTACCCATTCATCATAGTCTTCAGCAGTTACATAACCTAAATTAACAGCTTCGGTTTTTAGTGTTGTTCCATTTTTATGAGCAGTGTTTGCTATTTCGGCAGCTTTGTAATAGCCTATTTTGGTATTTAAAGCAGTAACCAACATTAAAGAGTTATTTAACAGCTCTTTAATTACATCGTGATTTGGTTCTATTCCAGCAGCACAATGCGCTTCGAAACTTGTACAAGCATCACCAATTAATTGTGCGCTTTGTAAAATATTTGCAGCCATCATTGGTTTAAACACATTAAGCTCGTAATGACCTTGAGTACCACCAACAGTAACAGCAACATCGTTACCCATAACTTGCGCACAAACCATAGTTAAAGCCTCACATTGTGTTGGATTTACTTTTCCAGGCATAATAGAACTTCCAGGCTCGTTTGCAGGTATAATAATTTCTCCAATTCCAGAACGAGGACCAGAAGCCATCATTCTAATATCGTTAGCTATTTTGTTAAGCGAAACTGCTAATTGTTTTAAAGCACCATGAGACTCTACAATAGCATCGTGTGCAGCTAAAGCTTCAAATTTATTTTCAGCAGTTATAAAAGGTAAATTTGTAAATTTAGCAATGTATTTAGCAACCAAAACGTCGTATCCTTTAGGTGTATTTAAACCAGTACCAACAGCAGTGCCACCTAAAGCAAGTTCAGATAAATGTGGTAAAGTGTTTTCTAGTGCTTTTAGACCATGATCTAGTTGCGACACATAACCTGAAAATTCTTGACCTAAAGTTAAAGGAGTTGCATCCATTAAGTGTGTACGACCAATTTTAACCACATCTTTAAAAGCAGTTACCTTATCGTTTAGTGTATTTCTTAATTTTATAACACCAGGAATGGTAGTTTCTACAATTTTTTTATAAGCTGCAATATGCATGCCTGTTGGAAACGTATCGTTAGAGGATTGCGATTTGTTAACGTCGTCATTTGGTTGAATTGTTTTTTCGCCTTCACCAATTATTTTTCCAGCAATTTGGTGTGCTCTGTTAGCCACAACCTCATTTATATTCATGTTAGACTGAGTGCCAGAACCTGTTTGCCAGATTACTAATGGAAATTGGTCGTCGTGTTTACCATCTAAAATCTCTTCGCAAACTTGAGCTATTAAATCGCGTTTATCGTTATCTAAAACGCCTAATTCTGCATTAGTAAACGCAGCAGCTTTTTTTAAATATGCAAAACCGTAAACCACTTCTAAAGGCATAGAAGCAGCAGTACCAATTTTAAAATTATTTCTTGAACGTTCCGTTTGTGCTCCCCAAAGTTTATTTGAAGGTACTTTAACGTCTCCCATTGTATCTTTTTCTATTCTAAATTCCATCTGTTTTTGGTTTATTTTAGGATTGTAAAATTACGAAAATTTGAGCATTATTTTTGAATGAATGTTGATAAGTTTTAAGTGGATTGAGATACTTGCTATTGATTATCAATTTTATAAAAACTAACTTAGCTTAACGTATGATATAAAACATTAAAACGATTTCATATCAAAGAAACCGTTGTGTGTAATTAAAATAAATGACTAATAATTATCTAAATACAATTAAAAATCAACTGAAATTACTTTTAATAATTTTTGGTGGAATTGTATTTCTGATTTGTTTATTTACTGGATTATATAAGTCATGGGAAAATTTGATTTATCCTACATTGTTTGTCACTGGGTTGACAACATTCTGCTTATTTGTTTTAATCAGTATTGATTTTCTTAAAAAAATGAGAGAGAATAGGTTTTTCAAAAAAGAACCATATAACCAAATTGATAAAAAAACTGTAAAAAAAAGAACAATAGTAAATTCTAAATATGATTTCCCAAAAACTCAAAGAATAATTAAGCTGGATGGAAATGAATATGCAATAGAGTATTATGATGACTTTTTCAAAATTCCAATTTCTGACGTACTATTAGTATATAACTTAACGGATTCTAGACTTGAACCGATTTCAATAAATTATAAAGAAAAAAAATATTCAGATATTGAGCTTTTTGACGCTATAAGAAATGCATAGCAAACTACACACAACAAGGGCTATAATTAATGCGGGAGCAGTTGATAATCGAAATATTGGCTGATTTGCATTGTCGCAAAAGCTTTTTCCCTATTTTTATCCTAACAAACTAAAAAACAGCTCAAAGCTTTTACTTGTGCTGGCTTGAAATTCGCTGAATTTCTGCGCCGCACTAATCATAGCCTGAGCGTTAAGCTAATCTCAAAAATCAACTTAGTTAACAAGTCTGTTAATAATTATAAACTTTATATTGTATAAAAAAAGAGTTTAACTTATCTTTGCTTTGCATTAAAAACAAGACAAACACAATTATGTTCGAATTCGACCAATATTTAGGCTTTTTAGCATTTTTAACAATATTAACTATAGGTTTTTGGTTAATGATATTTTTAATAACATTTGTTGTTCCTTATTGGATTGGCGGAAGTTTAATAGAACGTCTTAACGAAATTAAAGAAGAACGTAAAGCAAAAAAAGAAAAAGCGTAAATAGCTTTTTAATAATATATAAAAAAAGGGAAACTTATTATAAGTTTCTCTTTTTTATTGAATATGATCTACAGTAATTATCCTAGTTGTATTATAATTAATGGTTATTCTAATATTATGTTTAGTATTTACAACATAATAGTTTTTTCCAGTTTTTGTAAAGTTATTAATTGTAGTAGATTTTAAAACATCAAGTATATAGGTTTCAATTTTATTTTTAGAAAGCTTTACATTTAATTTCTTATTTATTCTCTAGTAAACAAGTTCTGTGTAGCATAAGTTGTCTAGTATGTTTTGTTTGTTTGTTTGTTTGTTTGTTTGTTTGTTTGTTTGTTTGTTTTCAAATTCGTTTTACTTTTCTAGCCTTCGAAACTTTCATTACTACTACCAAAATCACCACGTTGCTCACGTTTCTTTTTCTGGTTAAACCTGTAAGTAAAAGACAAATTAAAACTGCGTTCTCTCCATTGAAACTCACTTTCTGCATCAAAAGTTGGTGTAAAGGTTTCTTGAACTCTCTTTCTGCTATTAAGTAAATCGTTAACATTAAATGCTATAGAAGCCTTTTCTTTAAATAAATCTTTACTAAAAGCCATGGTAGTAGTAAAAATGCCTTGCCTTCTGTTTTGAGCATCTGCACTAGGACCTCTATAATTTAAATTAGTTTGCCAATCTATATTTGCAGGTAAAGTATATTTATTACTTACACGCGCAAACCAACTACTATTGGTGTTATCTAAAGATAAACCGTTAGGTGTAGTTCCTATTATTTCATTTTGAAAGAAATTAAAGTTACCATTTACACGCCATTTTCTAGAAGGATTGTAAGTTAATGTAAACTCAAAACCGTAACGATCTTCTGTTGCTAAATTAATTGGAGTACGTTGAATAATAGGTAATTCTTGTCCATTTACATTAGCAGTATTTCCTGTGTCGAAACTTATAAAACTAAAACCATCTGTTGCACGAGAATAGTAAGCAGATGTGTTAAAAATAAACTTGCCAAAACGTTTTAAATAACCTAAATCTATTTGTCCAGAAAAACTAGGGTCTAAATCTGGATTACCTTGAAAAAAGTTAGTAACACTATTTCTAGAAGGAAACGGATTTAAAAAACGACCTCTTGGTCTTCTAATACGTCTTGCATAACCTAGAGTTATATTTTCTTTTTTGTTAAACTCATAACTTAAATTAATTGTAGGAAACAAGCCTGTGAAGTTTTTTTTGTCTAATTGACCACTTGTAGGCTGATCTATGGTAAATCTTGTGTCCTCTAAACGTAACCCTAATAAAAAAGAAAACTTATTAAACTTACTTCCATATTGTGTGTAAACCGCATTAATGTATTGCTTGAAGTTTAGTACATTAGTTAAATCTGTACTTGTCTCAAAAACACCTGAGTTTTGGTTAAAAAAAGCAACGTTAAAATCGGTATTAGTTTCATCAAAATTCCCTCTGTAGCCAGCTTCAAATTGGCTATTTTCTCCAATTGGTAATACATAATCTGTTTGTAAAAGAATCTGTCTTTGGTCTTCTATAGTTGCCACACGCTCTGTAGCTAGATTATCTACTGTAATTAGTGAGTTTTCGTTTTCTTGGTTGTCTTCATATTGAAAATCTACGGTAAAGGTATGTCCGCTATCTTCGTAGTTTTTCTGAAAATTTAAAGCATATTGTAATGTTTTATTATCTTCAAACTGTGGTTCTAATCGTGTAGTTGTAGATAATAGAGTTCTATTTGCATCAAGTTGATTTAGAATATTTGTATTTAAATCTTCATTATTACTATCTCTATATAATAAAGAAGCTGTTAGAGAGGTACTATCATCCATATACCATTCTATACCAATATTGGAGGTTAAACCTTTTCTTTGCCTATCGAAAGTATTGGTTTCGTCTAAAAAATCACCTGTAGATCTATATTGAGTAGATGAAGATGAATTTCCTGGAACTTCTCTGTAGCTATATCCAGAAGTATTAAAAATATTTATGTTGCCTGTTCTATAGTTTAAATTTCCATTTATTCCTGCTGAAGGATTATAACCTACATTAGTAGTAATGGCTCCATTTAAGCCTTGCAATTTACTACGACGTAAAATAATATTTAATATTCCTCCAGTTCCTTCAGCATCGTATCGTGCAGAAGGAGAAGTAATAACCTCAATTTTTTCGATGGATTCTGCTGGAAGTTGTCTTAATGCATCTGTAGAGTTTAAACCAACTAAACCAGAAGGTTTTCCGTTAATTAAAATACGTACATTATCGTTGCCACGAAGTGCAACATTTCCTTCTACATCTACAGAGACTGAAGGTACATTATCTAAAACATCGCTAACGGTTCCGCCACGTACTGTTAAATCTTTACCAACGTTATAGATTTTTTTATCAAGTTTAATTTCTACCGTTGTTTTTTCGGCAATAATCTCTACTTCAGCTAGTGTAGTAGCGTCTTCTTTAAGAAAAATAGTTCCAAAGTTAAAAGCTTTATCAATTACTTTGTTTTTTAATGTCATCTTTTCGAAACTAATAAACTCGAAAGAAACATTATAAGTACCAGTTGCAACATTAAAATTAAACGCACCTTTATGGTCTGCAGTACCACCAGTTATAATTTTTCCATCTTTAGGATTAGAAATAACTATTGTAGCCCATTCTAAAGGAATATTAGTGTTTTGTTCTAGAATTTTACCAGAAACAGGAACTTCTTTTTGGGCTAACGCTGAAAAGGATATTAAAAGGGTTAATATGATAATAACTATTGCTTTATACATATCTTATATTTAAATCTAAGATTGCAAAAGTAGCATAAGGTTTAAATGGCCTTGGTTAAAGGTTTGTTAAATAAAAAAGGCCTGCTATTAACAAATCTTTTTTTTTGCTAGGATATTATGTCAAATATTTTTGTTACAGGTTCTCCAATGGCAACTTTATCACCATTAATAATTATTGGACGTTCTATTAATTCTGGATATTTTATCATTATTTGAATATACTCCTCCTCAGTAAATTGAATTCCAGAATCTAATACATGTTGAAATTTTTTTACCCAAAGACTATCTTTTGTTCTAATAATCTCTATGGGAGATATGTTAAGTAATTTAATTATTTTACTAAGTTTTAAAGCGTCTAAAGGTTTGTCTTTATATTTAATAATTTTATGATTGCTTTTGCTGGTTTCTAATATTTCTAAACATTTGTTAGCATCTTTCGATTCTGGATTGTGATATATTACTATCATTTATTTTTAAGGGAATTTAAGGGATTTACTTTTAATCAATTTAATATACAAGTATAATAAATTTTTACTATATAATGGTATGTATGAGCTCAGTTGGGCGAGCAATAACAGCTTTATTTCCATTTACTATTATTGGTCTTTCTATTAGTTTAGGATGTTTTATCATGGCATCAATAATAGTTTCGTCTGTTAGAGTTTTATTTTTAAATTCTGTTTTCCAAATAGCTTCGCTTTTTCTAACCAGTGCTATAGGTTCTATTTTAAGTAATTTAATAAGGGTTATTAATTCTGATTTTGTTGGCACATTTTCAAGATATTTAATAATTTCAAAGTTTTGTCCCAAATTTTCTAAAATTTCTAATCCTAAACGTGATTTGCTACAACGGTTGTTATGGTATATTTTTATCATATTAAAAATTTATTTGTTATTTTCTGGTAAACAGAAATTATTCTTATAATTGATTAGATTCTGATGTTTTTTGTCCCATGATCATTAAATAAGCTTTTAAAAATGGTATAATATCGCCATCCATAACTGCATCCACATTTCCTGTTTCGTGAGCAGATCTTACATCTTTTACTAATTTATAAGGATGCATAACATAATTTCTAATTTGGCTTCCCCATTCAATTTTCATTTTTCCTGCCTCTATATCTTCACGTTGTGCTAATTGTTTTTGTAATTCTATCTCGTATAGTTGAGATTTTAGCATTTGCATGGCTCTAGATCTGTTATCGTGCTGCGAGCGTGTTTCACTACAAGAAATTTGTATTCCAGAAGGTTTGTGTGTTAACTGCACTTTAGTTTCTACTTTGTTAACGTTTTGTCCACCAGCTCCACTTGATCTTGCTGTTACAATATCTATATCTGCTGGATTTATTTCAATTTCGATGGAATCATCTACCAATGGATAGACATATACCGAAGCAAAACTAGTATGTCGTTTTGCATTACTATCAAAAGGAGAAATACGTACCAATCTATGCACGCCGTTTTCACCTTTAAGCCAGCCAAAAGCAAAATCGCCTTCAATTTCAATGGTAACTGTTTTTATTCCTGCAACATCTCCAGATTGAAAGTTAAGTTCTTTTACTTTAAAGTTGTTTTTTTCTGCATACATTAAATACATACGCATAAGCATTTCTGCCCAATCGCAACTTTCTGTACCTCCTGCACCAGCAGTAATTTGAAGTACAGCGCTAAGGTTGTCTCCTTCTTCAGAAAGCATGTTTTTAAATTCTAAGTCTTCAATTAAAGTTTGCGCTTTAGTAAAACGATTTTCAACATTTTCTGAAGTAGCTTCATTTTCTTTGAAGAACTCGTAAATAACTTCTAAATCTTCAATAAATATGTTAGCTGTATTATAATCTTCAACCCATTTTTTCTTCTCGCGAAGAGACCTCATTATTATTTCGGCAGCTTTAGAGTCGTTCCAGAAATCGGGAGAAAAGGTTTGTTCTTCTTCATTGCTAATTTCTATAAGTTTAGCATCTATGTCAAAGATATTGCCTTAACATGTTAAGGCGTTGTATGAGATTCTTAATTTGATCTTGTGTAATCATAATAAATTGTTTAAAACAAAAATAGAATTAATAGTAAGATATAGAAATTATTACTCACTTATTTTATAGTTTTATACTAAAAATTTTAAAACAAGAAATTACCAATGTAAAACTAAATTTTATAAAGTGATTTTTGAATACAAATAAAATAAAAAATGAAAATAGATTTAAGAAGTGATACGGTAACAAAGCCATCTCAAGGCATGTTAGAAGTCATGCTGGATGCTAAAGTTGGAGATGATGTTTATAAAGAAGACGAAACCGTAAATAAACTAGAGACTCGAGTAGCCAAACTTTTTGGGAAATCTCATGCTTTATTTTTTCCAAGTGGTACAATGGCAAACCAAACAGCAATTAAGTTACATACCAATCCTGGAGATCAAGTAATTTGCGATAAATATGCACATATTTTTAATTACGAAGGAGGTGGAGCATCTTTTAATAGTGGTGTATCTTGTAAGCTTTTAGATGGAGAAAGAGGTATGTTTACAGCAAAACAGGTTGAAGAAGCTATAAATCCGCCAGATTTTTACCATAGTCCATTAACGCGATTAGTAGAAATAGAAAATACCACCAATAAAGGAGGAGGAGCATGTTGGGATTTTGAAGAACTAAAAAAAATTAAAAAAGTATGCGAGGTTAATAGTTTAGGTTTTCATTTAGATGGTGCAAGATTGTGGAACGCTCTATCAGTAAAAGAAGAGACTGCCGAAGATTACGGAGCATTATTCGACACTATTTCTGTATGCTTTAGTAAAGGATTAGGTTGCCCAATAGGTTCAATATTAATAGGAGACGAATATTTAATGAAAAATGCAATAAGAATAAGAAAACTTTTTGGAGGAGGTATGCGACAAGTTGGATTTTTAGCAGCAGCAGGATTATATGCCTTAGATAACAATATGAAGTTGTTAAAGCAAGACCATATTAAAGCAAAAGATATAGAGACTACTTTAAAGAAAGCTTCATATGTAGAAAAAGTAGAACCTGTTGAGACTAATATTGTGATTTTTACACTAAATAATAAATATAGCGAGGATAGGTTTTTAAACTTGCTATTAAGTAATAATATTCACATAAGCAATATGGGACAAGGAAAATTAAGAATAGTAACACATTTAGATTATAATTCATCAATGCATGTGTTTTTACTCGATATTTTAAGTAATTTATAATATTTTACTATTTTGTAATTACTTGATTATTAGAACGAAATAATGTTAACTAAATGTTAAACGTTATTTCGTGCATTTTGTCGAATTTTATTATGATAATTAACAATTAGGTAGTTTTATCGTTTGATAAGATTTATTTTTACATCAAATTAAAGGGTAGATTATTTTTAGTCTACTATAAACCTTAAAATAACCATTTAAAATTATCTTAAAAATGAAAAAAGCATTACTAACAATTTTATCTTTTGTCGTATGTACGGTAGCATTAGCACAAGATTTACCTACAAATCCTGAGCCAGGAAAATGTTACGTACGTTGTGTAACACCAGACGTATGGGTAAATCAAGATGTGACTATTCAAGTTGCACCAGCTTACAAAAAATTAAAAGTAGTACCTGCACAGTACAGAACAGAGAACGAAGAAGTTGTTGTTCAATCTGCTGGACAAGAATTATCAGTAGTACCTGCACAGTACGAAACTCAAACTTTTGATGTTACTGTAACTGGACCATCTCAAAGACTTGAAAAAGTTTCTGGATCTACAGATTCAACTACTGAAGAAATGGTAATCCAACCTGGATATCAAGAATTAACAGTAATTCCTGCAAAGTATGAAACTCAATCTTTTGATGTTACTACTTCTGAAGGAGGACAAACTTTATCTGTTGTTCCTGCTAAATTAGGAACAGAAACTTTTGAAGTTGTTGTTTCTGAAGCTGGACAGAGATTAGAAGTAGTGCCTGCTCAATATGAAACAAGAACTGAAACAGTTGTTGTTCAACAAGCTTACCAAAAATTACAAACAGTACCTGCTCAATATGAGACTAGAACTGAAACAGTAGTTGTTACAGAAGCTGGACAACGTATGGAAGTTGTTCCTGCTAAATGGGGAACTGAAAATGTAGAGGTTGTTGTACAACAAGCATCTTCTAGATTAGAAATTGTACCTGCTCAATATGGTAGTGAAACTGAAACAGTTGTAGTAAAAGAAGCTGGACAGAGAATGGAAGTTATACCTGCTAAATGGGGAACTGAAACTTTATCTTATAAGAAAAGAGAATTTGGAAGTACTTTAAAAGTAGTACCTGCTAAATTTTCTACAGATTACCAAGTTATTGAAACTAAGCCAGCAACAGCTAAATGGGGAATGAGTGATACTCCAGCTGCAGATTGTGCTTCTAGTGATCCTAACGATTGTAGATACTGGTGTTATAAAAATGTACCAGCTCAAAATATTACAGTTAACACTACTACTTTAGCTACAGATGCTCAAATAATTACAACTCCTGGTTGTGATCAAGGTGGAAGTAATTCTGCAGATTGTGGAATGGGAACTTACACAAGAAGAGTTGTCCAAACTCCAGCTACTACAAGAGTAATTGATATTCCTGCAGTAACTAAACAAGTTAAGCGTACAGTAATGACGCAGCCTGCAACTACAAGAACTATAGCTATTGCTCCAGTAACTAAAACAATCAAAAAGACTGTATTAGTTTCTCCAGCAACTACAAGAGTAATTGATATTCCTCAAGTAACTAAAGAGGTTACAAGACAAGTAATGGTTACACCTCCAACAACAAGAGCTATAGATGTTCCTGCTGTAACTAAAACAGTTAAGCGTACTGTAATGGTAACGCCTCCAACGACAAGAGTAATTGATATTCCAGCTGTAACTAAAACAATGAAGCGTACTGTTTTACAAACGCCTGCTACTACTAGAGTAACAGAAATACCAGCTACTACTAAAACTATGAAGCGTACTGTAATGGCAACGCCTCCTACAACTAGAGCTATCGATATTCCTTCTAAGTCAACGACTATTAGAAAAACAATTGTTACTCCAGAATCTACAAGATCTATTGATATTCCTGCTGTAACTAAAACTATGAAGCGTACTGTAATGGTAACACCTCCTACAACTAGAGTTATCGATGTACCACAAAAGACTTCTTCTTTAAAGAGAACAATCTTAGCTAGTGATGCTAGAGTTGATGAAGTAACTATTCCTGCTGTAAATAAAACTGTATCTAAAGAAGTTTTACAAACAAAAGGTGGTTTAACTACCTGGAAAGAAGTTGATTGTAAAATTGTTGAATATAACGATCTTAACGTAAACTGGGATTTAGGTTCTGCTACTTTAACTGCAGCTTCAAGATCTGAGATTGATTCAAAATTATTACCTGTATTAGCTGGCGGTGTATCTGTAGAGATTGCATCTCACACAGATTCAAGAGGTTCTGCTTCATCTAACAGGTCTTTATCTGAAAGAAGAGCACAAGCTGTAACTAACTACTTAATTTCTAAAGGAATCAATTCTTCAAGAATTGTATCTAATGGATATGGTGAATCTAGATTAGCTAACAGATGTTCTGATGGTGTATCTTGTACAGAAAGAGAGCACTTAGCAAACAGAAGAACTCAATTTAGAGTTATCAATGCTAACTAAGAATTAATTCTTATTTCATTTATATAAAAAAAGAAGCCTTCGGGCTTCTTTTTTACTTTTAGCATAACTGAATTATTTTACTAAAAGTTATTAAAAAAAATAAAGCCTTACGTAATTTAATGTTACGTAAGGCTTTGTTTTTTACTAAAAACAAGTGATCTCAGGTTTTATTTAAACATGTCCATTCCAGGAATATTAGGCATACCGTCTTTTGCAACAGCAGCTAACTCTGTCTCATTAACTTGTGTTGCTTTTTCAATAGCTTTATTTAATGTTAATATTAAATAATCTTCTAATTGTTCTTTGTCTTCTAAAAGCGTATCGTCTATTGTAATAGATTTAATAGTTCTATTAGCTGTTAAAGTAACTTTTAATAAACCTTCATTACTTTGCTCATCTACTAATACTGTGTTTAATCTTATTTTAGTTTCTTCTACTTTTTGTTGGGTTTCTTTAAGTTTACCCATCATTCCTGCTAAATCTCCAAACATAAATTTTATTTTAAATAATTATTAGTACAAATCTATTAAATTGAGTCGTTAATAACCAATATAACATCTCTTGAAAAATGTTGCACTTTTATTATTTTTAAGTTTTACTTTTACTTCATCTCTTAAAAAAATAAAATATGTCAGAATCTTCAATAAAAGTTAATCCTCCAATTGCAAAAAAAATTGCAAAATCTCTAGAAAAACATAACGATGTACGTATCGATAATTATTTTTGGATGAATGATAGAGAAAATCAAGAAGTTATTAATCACCTTAATGCAGAAAACACATATACTAAATCAGTTTTAAAGCATACAGAGCCTTTTCAAAAAGATCTTTTTGAGGAGATGAAAGGTAGGATTAAAGAAGATGATAGTTCTGTACCATATAAATTAAATGGCTATTGGTATATTACTAAATATATAAAAGGTAAAGATTATCCAATATACACTAGAAAAAAAGAGAACACAGAGGCCACAGAAGAAATTATTTTCGATTGTAACGAAATGGCTAAAAATCACGCATATTTTAAATTAGGCGGTATTTCTATTAGCCCAGACAATACAATGGCTAGTTTTTCAGTAGATACAGTAAGTAGAAGACAATACACGCTTCAGATTAAAAACCTAAATACTGGAGAAATTTTTTCAGATAAAATAGAAAATACTACAGGAAGCTCTACTTGGGCAAACGATAATAAAACATTGTTTTATACTTTAAAAGACGAAGTCACATTACGCTCAGACAAAATATATAAACATAAACTAAATACAGAAGCATTAATTGATACACTTGTTTTTAATGAAACTGATGATACTTTTAATTCTTTTGTTTATAAGACAAAGTCTAAAAAATATATTGTTATAGGTTCTTCTAGTACATTAACTTCAGAATATCGTATTCTAAACGCAGACACGCCAGATGGTGTTTTTAAAGTGTTTCAAGAAAGAGAACGTGAATTAGAATACTCAATAGCGCATTATAAAGACAGCTTTTATATTATTACTAATAAAGATGATGCTACTAATTTTAAGCTTCAAAAAACAACCGAAACTGCTACAACTAAAGAATACTGGAAAGATGTACTGCCACATAGAAGCGCTGTATTATTAGAAGATATTGAAATATTTAAAGACTATCTAGTGGTTAGTGAACGCGAAAACGGACTCAATAAAATAAGAATTATAAGTTGGAATGGTAAAGAAGATTATTATTTACCATTCGATAACGAAACATACACAGCTAATCTAGGCAATAATCCAGATTTTGACAGTAACAAAATGCGTTACGGTTATAATGCTTTAACAACACCTAGTTCTGTAATTGATTATAATTTTAAAACAAAAGCAAGAACAATAAAGAAAGAGCAAGAAGTTCTTGGAGGTAAGTTTAATAAAGATAATTACCAATCTAAACGTATTTGGGCAACAGCTCGTGATGGTGTTAAAGTTCCAATGTCTATAGTTTACAAAAAAGGCATAGAGTTAAACGGAAAAAATCCAGTTTTACAATATTCTTATGGATCTTATGGTTCAACAATAGACCCTTATTTTTCAACAATAAGATTGAGTTTACTAGACAGAGGTTTTATCTATGTTATAGCGCACATTAGAGGAGGAGAATATTTAGGAAGAGAATGGTACGAAAACGGTAAATTACTAACAAAAATGAACACATTTACAGACTTTATAGATTGTTCTAAATTTTTAATTGAAGAAAAATATACTTCTCCAAAACACCTGTATGCAATGGGAGGAAGTGCAGGAGGTTTACTAATGGGAACAGTAGTTAACTTAAATCCAGAGCTTTATAATGGTATTATTGCAGCAGTACCTTTTGTAGATGTTGTTACTACTATGTTAGATGATACAATTCCATTAACTACAGGAGAATACGATGAATGGGGAAACCCAAATAACAAAGAATATTACAATTATATGAAATCGTATTCACCTTACGATAATGTTACACCTAAAAATTACCCAAACCTATTAGTAACAACAGGTTTACATGATTCTCAAGTACAATATTTTGAGCCTGCAAAGTGGGTAGCAAAATTAAGGGAATTGAAAACAGATTCAAATAATTTATTATTTAATATCGATATGGAAGCAGGACATGGAGGTGCTTCTGGAAGATTTGAAAGTTTAAAAGAAGTTGCTCTGGAATATGCGTTTCTTTTTGATCTAGAAGGAATTGACCATTAATAAAAAAATGCTTATTTTTGCGAGGTTTATATGTTGTATATAACTAACTAAAACAACAGAACAAATATTGTTTATGGCACAAGACAAAGAGGTTTTTGATAATGTATTAGACTTAATTGGAAATACACCAATGATAAAACTAGAAAAAATGACAGAAGAGTTTAAAGGTAACTTTTTAGCTAAAGTTGAAGCTTTTAATCCTGGACATTCATCTAAAGATAGAATAGCTCTATATATAATTGAACAAGCAGAAAAGCAAGGTATATTAAAGCCTGGAGACACTATTATTGAAACTACTTCTGGTAACACTGGATTTAGTATAGCAATGGTGAGTGTTATAAAAGGCTATGAGTGTATTTTGGCTGTAAGTTCAAAATCTTCAGCAGATAAAATAGACATGCTAAAGAATATGGGAGCTAAGGTTTACGTTTGTCCTGCAAATGTAAGCGCAGACGATCCAAGATCTTATTATCAAGTAGCAAAACGCCTACATGATGAAATTAAAGGCTCAGTCTATATTAACCAGTATTTCAATCAGTTAAACATAGATGCACATTACGCATCAACTGGTCCAGAAATATGGAATCAAACAGAAGGTAAAATAACACATTTAGTAGCTTGTAGTGGAACAGGAGGTACAATCTCTGGAACAGCAAAATACTTAAAAGAACAAAATCCAAATATTAAAATTATAGGTGTAGATGCTTTTGGTTCGGTTTTAAAAAAATACCACGAAACTAGAGAGTTTGATGATAAAGAAATTTATCCTTATCGTATTGAAGGCTTAGGTAAGAATTTAATTCCTACTGCTACAGATTTTGATATGATTGATAAGTTTATAAAAGTTACAGATGAAGAAAGTGCGCATACTGCTAGAGAAATAGCAAAAACAGAAGGTTTATTTGTTGGTTACACTTCTGGTGCTGCCATGCAAGCTGTTAAACAATTAAACGCACATGGTGAATTTAAAACTTCAGATAACATTGTTGTTATTTTTCCAGATCATGGTTCAAGATATATGAGCAAAGTTTTTAGTGATAAATGGATGAGTGAACAAGGCTTTTTCGACAGTATTAATGAAGAAGCTGCGCAGAGTATTCAATACATAAAATAAAAAAAGATACAACATTAAAAAAGCTGATATCTATAAAAAGATGTCAGCTTTTTTTATGTTAATAATAGAGTATAAAAATATTATGCAAAAAACAGAGAATTGCTTAATTTTGTATATTCTTAACGAACTAATTACAGATGAAAGATTTATTTGCTAAAATATATAAAGATAAAGGACCATTAGGAAAATGGGCAGAACAGGCTGAAGGTTATTTTGTTTTTCCAAAGTTGGAAGGACAAATTTCTAACCGAATGAAATTTCAAGGAAAAGATGTTATTACATGGAGTATTAACGATTACTTAGGCTTAGCAAACCACCCAGAAGTTCGTAAAGTAGATGCTGATGCAGCTGCAGAATATGGTTCGGCATACCCAATGGGAGCAAGAATGATGTCTGGTCATACTGCAATGCACGAAAAACTCCAAAACGAATTAGCAGAGTTTGTAAGTAAAGAAGCTGCTTACTTATTAAATTTTGGTTACCAAGGAATCATGTCTACTATTGATGCTTTAGTGGCCAAAGACGATATTATTGTTTACGATGTAGATTCTCATGCTTGTATTATAGATGGTGTGCGTTTACATATGGGTAAACGTTTTACTTATAAACATAATGATATAGAGAGTTTAGAAAAAAACTTAGAACGTGCTACTAAAATGGCAGAAACTACTGGTGGAGGGATTTTAGTAATTTCTGAAGGTGTGTTTGGAATGCGTGGAGAACAAGGACGTTTAAAAGAAATTGTAGCCCTTAAGCAGAAATTTAACTTTAGATTACTAGTAGATGACGCTCATGGTTTTGGTACTTTAGGAGCTACAGGAGCAGGAGCAGGAGAAGAGCAAGGTGTTCAAGATGATATAGATGTCTATTTTGCAACCTTTGCAAAATCTTTGGCTAGTACAGGAGCTTTTATAGCAGGCGATAAAGAAATAATGGACTATTTAAAGTATAACTTACGTTCGCAAATGTTTGCTAAGTCTTTACAGATGCAATTGACTGTTGGTGCTTTAAAGCGTTTAGACATGTTACGTACAATGCCAGAGTTAAAGCAAAACCTATGGAAAATTGTTGATGCTTTACAATCTGGATTAAAAGAAAGAGGATTCGATATTGGTACAACACAAAGTTGTGTGACTCCTGTGTATTTAAAAGGAAGTATTCCTGAAGCTATGGCTTTAGTTAGAGACTTACGTGAGAATTATGGTATTTTCTGTTCTATAGTAGTATATCCAGTAATACCTAAAGGATTAATATTATTACGTATGATTCCTACTGCAACGCATACATTACAAGATGTGTCAGAAACTTTAGATGCTTTTGACGCTATTAGAGATCGTTTAGAAAACGGAACATATAAAAGAATGTCTGCTGCTTTAATTAAAGCAATGGGAGAATAAATATTTAACACTTATTTAAAAACAAAAAAACCGATTCAAATGAATCGGTTTTTTTTATTATAAAGGTTTTCTAAATGTTTTACGTCGTCTATAAATTACCGGAAAAAAATGTTTCCATATTCTATGTATGGCTTCATTATCTTCTAACTCTGGAGTTCTGTAACAGGTTTCCATACCCATATCCTTAAAAGTTTCATAGTATTCGTTAAAAATAACAGCATGAACACCTTTATTTTGATAATCTGGATGTACACCAATTAAATAGAATATAATATCTTTATTCTTCTTTTTTGCATTTAAAATATGCTTAAAACCAAAAGGAAATAATTTACCATTTGCTTTTTGTAATGCATTAGCAAAACTAGGCATTACAATAGCAAATCCTACAAGCTCATCATCCTTGTCGACAACAAACTTAATATACTCTGGATTAACAAAACTTATAAATTTCTTTTTAAAATACTCTTTTTGTATGTCTGTAATCTCTACAAAAGAAGATAGAGAGGAATAGCTTAAGTTAAACAAATCAAACATCTTGTCTGCATACTTCATGACTTCAGACGTTTTGGTAAATTGTAATGCTCGTAAATTATAGCGACGTTTAATTAAATCTTGTGCTTTTTTAAAAAATTCTGGTTTTACGTTTTTAAAAGGAAAATGATTTTCAACATAGTTTTTTTCAACGCTATAACCATAAGCCTCGTAATGTTTGGCGTAATATGGGAAATTATACCATGTAATCATTGGCGCAATTCTATCAAAACCCTCTGTAATTACACCAACTTTATCTAGGTTTGAAAAACCTACTGGGCCCTCAGTATATTCTAAGTTGTGTTTTTTACCAATATTTTCTACCTCATTTAATAAGGCTTTAGAGACTTCTAAATCATCAATAAAGTCAAACCAACCAAAACGCATTTTTAACTGATTTTGGTTTTTTATTTCAAGCCAGTTAATTATTGCAGCAACGCGACCAACAAGTTTTCCGTCTTTATAGGCTAGAATAAATGTAGCTTCAGCATCTTTAAATATTGGGTTTTTGTCTTTGTTAAAAGTCGCTAATTCTTGGTTAATTATGGGTGGAACCCAATATTTTGAGTCCCTATATAATGAAAAAGGAAATTTAACAAAGGTTTTTAAGTCTTTCTTAGTTGTGGCTATTTTAGTTGTAATCATAGGCATTACTCGTCATCAAAATCAATATCCTGAGTTTCTTTTTTACGTTTGTTATCACTATCAGGAACGTCATCACCTTTATTTTTTTTGTTTTTCTTTTTACGCTTTTTATTAGCTTTACGTTCAGCTTCTTCTTCGGCAGATGTACCATTATCCATTCCTGGATCTTTATGAAAATCTAAACGGTAAGACACACCAAAATTAACACCAAATACAGACGGTGTATCTTTAGTATTAAAGGTTACGGCAGTATCTAACTGAAAATCTTTACTCCAAAGATATGCACCACCAAATCTAAAGAGATTATCTGCATAAAAATCACTTTGTATACCTTGCGTTTCTCCAAATAAAACCCATTGTTGGTTTATAGCCTTTGTTAAAGTTAATATGTATTGAAAATCAGAAAAATCGGTTCCAATTCTATCTTTAGAAAGGTTCATTACAAATACCCAACCGCTAGCAAAGTTATTTTGTGTTGCAATCATTACTTTAGGGCTAAAGCCTTCAATTCCTGGACCTGTAAATGGATTATCTTTAGAGTCAAAATGAGCACCAACATATACAGCTACAGCTGGAATTAAATCACTCCATTTAAACCGTTTTTTAGCATGAAAGCTAAAAATATTTGGTTTTTCTTCTTCAGCATTTTTATAAGGATCGTAAACTAAATACTTAGCACCAACAATAAAGCTTCTAAAATTTGAACGGTCTGTTTCCGAAGCAATTGCAGATCTAAAATCTGTACGCGTATCATTTTGATAGGTACCTTCTATATTGATTTCTAACTGAGGTAAAAGTAAACCGTAACGCACTGCAAAATCGACACCAAAACCAGAAACTTCATATCTTAATGGTGTGTGCTCTTCATTTACACTAAATGGACCAGCTTCAAACTGTACAACATTTGTACCTACAGAAAAGGCAGACCTAGAAACACCAGGACGATTAGAGTTTATAACTTCGGTATATTGTGCATGTGCTACTAAATTAGCAATACATAAGACTATTGTTAAATAGGTTTTATTTAATAACAT
>NZ_JALZVX010000166.1 GCF_023299985.1 Lacinutrix sp.
CTCTACTGTTTTTGTAGTTGCTGCCGTAACTGAAAGCGGTAAAACAATTATAATTCCTATAATTGGAATAACCATAAACAGCATAAAAACGATGCCATTTCCAATAGCAATACCTTTGTTTTTTCTAACAAACTTTATGCTTTCATCATATTTAAAATGACGCTCTAATGTATAGTCTATATTTCCAAAACCAGTATAATACGCTTGCACTAATATTAATAAAATAGCCGAAACAATATTAACTCCTGGAATAAATTTTAGTAGTAAAAGCGGAATAGAAAACAATAACTCTTTGAATAAATTTCTAGTGTTTATTCTAATACCTCGCCATAATTGTTCTTTAAAAGAAGTAATACGATGGTCATGCTTTTGAACACCAGTTAGATGTGTTTCGATTTTTTCTGAAACAGGACTCATAAATGGTGCGGACAAAGCCATTACAATATGTTTGTATAAAATAAAACCAATAACAACTATAATAATGAGGCCTACAAAAGTTGAGAAAGAAGTAAAACTTTCTTTTCCCCAATCCCAAATCCAAACTTTAGCAAATAACCTACCTAAATTATCTGATAATTTGTAGGCAATAAGACCGATTACAGATGCTGTTAAAATGCTAATTATTACTGGAACTAGAAAATATTTCCAAAGTTTTAATTTTGAAATTAATGCGAATGTTCCTGTATAGGCTTTAATGCCTTTTAGTATGTTTTTTATCATTAAATTAATGTTTAATTAAACATGTTTAATAGACGCAAAAATTTAAAAAAAGTTACAATTTTAACAAGTGATTTATTATTCTTTATACTCCTTTACAGCGTCTATAAAAGCTTTTGCATTATCTAAAGGAATGTTAGGTAAAATACCATGACCTAAATTTACAATGTATTTGTCTTTGCCAAATTCTCTTATCATTTGGTTTACCATTTTCTTAATTTCTGAAGGCGGTGAAAATAATCGAGTAGGATCAAAATTACCTTGTAAAGTAATGTTTCCTCCAGTTAAATAACGTGCATTTCTTGCAGAACAAGTCCAATCTATACCTAAAGCCGAAGCGCCAGATTTAGACATTTCGTTAAGCGCAAACCAACAACCTTTTCCAAAGGCAATTACTGGAGCTTCGTCTTTTAAAGCATCTATTATTTGTTGAATGTATTGCCATGAAAACTCTTGATAATCGACAGGAGATAACATGCCTCCCCAAGAATCGAATACTTGAACAGCGTCAACACCTGCTTTTACTTTTTCTTTTAAATAGGCAATAGTAGTATCTGTAATTTTTTGAAGTAATTGATGTGCAGCAATTGGGTTTGTAAAACAAAATTCTTTTGCTTTATCAAAGTTTTTAGAGCCTTGACCTTGCACACAATAACATAAAATGGTCCATGGAGAACCAGCAAAACCTATTAACGGAATGTCGTCGTTTAGTTTTTTTTTAGTCATTTTTATAGCCTCGTAAACATAGCTAAGCGCTTCTTTTACGTCTGGCACAATTGCATTGTCAACGTCTTTTTGAGTGCGAACAGGATGTGGTAAATAAGGTCCAAAATTAGGTTTCATTTCTACCTCAATATTCATAGCTTGAGGAATTACTAAAATATCACAGAATAAAATAGCAGCATCCATTCCATATCTACGAATAGGTTGCACAGTGATTTCACTTGCTAATTCTGGTGTTTGGCAACGTGTAAAGAAATCGTATTTTGCCTTTATTTCCATAAATTCTGGCAAATAACGACCTGCTTGACGCATCATCCAAACTGGTGGTCGCTCTACTATTTCTCCTTTTAATGCTCTTAAAAATAAATCGTTTTTCAACATAACTTCTAACCTTTTTCTTTTTGCTGATTAGCTTTACCTACTTTCATATTATTAAAAACTAACATAATTTACTCTAAAATTAATAGTAGTAATTTATGCTAGTCTTAGCAGAGAGTAAGGGATTCGAACCCTTGGTACCTTTGCAGGTACACTACCTTTCCAAGGTAGCACGATCGGCCACTCTGTCAACTCTCTCTTTTATTTTATACATAATGATTGTTAACCAACTCAATAACGCTTTCTACTGTTGGTACTTTTGCAACACGAACCTCTTTAAAATAGTGTTCTGCTTCTTTTGCAGTAGTTTCTCCAATACAAAAGGCTATCATGTTGTCTTCTACTGTATTTTCTTGTTTAAAACTTTTTACTGTTGATGGACTATAAAACATAACACCTTCAACAGAATCGGCAATTTCTAGACTGTCGAATTTAGTTTGATAGGCTTCAATTTCTTTTACTTCAATATTGTTTTCTTTAAGAATAGTTGGTAATTCGTCTAGTCTTAAATCACTACAAAAATAGGTAACTTCGCTACCATCCATAAACTCAATTAAGTACTCTGCTAATTTTTTAGCATTATTTTCGCTGTGCGTAACTTCTCCAATTCTTTTTTCTACCATGCGTTTTGTTCTTCTTCCAACACAGTATATATTTTTGAATTGTAGTTCTATTGCAGAAAAGTTAGTAAGTAAAGCTTCAACAGCATTTTTACTTGTAATAACAACGTTTTCAATTTCGTTTTTTAATAACCTTGGTGCAATTCGGTTTAAGCTAATTTTAATAAAATCTGAGCTTTCAGAAACCACTTTTTCATGAAATAGTAGTTTTTGAGCTTCGGTAAAAGACTTTGTAGAATAGATATTGGTTTTTTTATAAGATTGTTTAATATTATCCATTAAACGCTTACCACCTTTATCTATTACGTAGTTTGCACACCACTCTGCTAAATCAAAATGTTCTCCTAGTGGCTTAACACGTTCAACAGTTATTTTTTTTGTTCCATTTGGGCTTAATAAAACACCTTCAAAGTTTATTTCTTCGTCTTTTATATAAGCTAAAGCACCAATTGGAGCAGTACAACCGCCTTCTAATCTATTTAAAAATTCACGTTCAATTTGTACGCAAATTTGTGTTTCTTCATCATTAATTTCAGCTAAAATAGCTCGCATTTCTTCATCTTCTTCAAGAACTGCTGTCATAATTGCACCTTGACCAGGAGCAGGAACCATCCAATCTAAATTATCTGCAGTTTCAGGACGTATATCTAAACGACCTAATCCAGCTGCTGCGAAAATTGCAGCATTCCAATGTTCTGAATTTTCTAATTTTTCTAGTCGTGTTACTACGTTTCCACGAATATCCTCAATAGTGTGTGTTGGGTAACGGTTTAACCACTGTGCTTTTCTACGTAAACTACTGGTTGCAATTATTGCTTCACGACCACCTAAAAACTCTTCAGTACCACTAAATACAATAGTATCGCGTACATTTCCACGTTTCATAACTGCACCTTGTACAATACCTTTTGGTAAAACTGTTGGCACATCTTTTAAAGAGTGTACAGCAATATCTATATCACCATTAAGCATGGCTATGTCTAAAGTTCTAGTAAAAATTCCTGTAATCCCAAGTTCGTAAAGTGGCTTATCTAAAACAATATCACCTGTAGATTTTATAGGTACAAGAATTGTTTTGTGGCCTAAATGTTCTAATTGCTGTCTCACAGCTCTGGCTTGATAAAGCGCTAACTCACTATCGCGAGTTCCAATTCTTATTGTTTTAGACATTTTTTATTGGTTCTAGCTGAAATACTTTTTGAATAAGTTCCAGACTATCGTTTGTAGAAATCGCTTCATCTTTTAAATGATGTGCGAAGTGATTGGTTATTTTTTGAATAAGCTTATTGCTAATTAATTCAGCTTGCTCTTCGTTAAAGTTTATGTTTTTTTTACGTTGCGAATCTAATTCGGTGTTTTTAAAGTCTTGTAATTTGCTTTTTAAAGCTTTAATTGTTGGCGCAAATTTTCTTGTTTCTAACCAACTATTAAATTCTGTTTTTACTTCTTCAATAATAGTTTCGGCTAATGGAATATCTAATTTTCTATTCTCTAATGTTTCATCGGTAATTTGCGATAAATAATCTAAATGTATAAGCTTAACGTTATCTAGCTCTTGAACATTATTATTTACATTCTTAGGTATTGATAAATCTAAAATAAGTAAATCTTTTTTAGACTGAATAATATGCTTATCGATTGTAGGATTTTGAGCACCTGTAGCAACTATTAAAATATCTGAAGCATTAATCTCTTCTTGAAGATTTGCGTATTCTTTTACAATTAAATTAAATTTTCCTGCAATTGCTTCGGCTTTATCTTTTGTTCTATTAACTAATGTAATATGTTCGTTTTTGGTATGTTTTACTAGATTTTCACAAGTGTTTCTTCCTATTTTACCTGTTCCAAAAAGCAAAATATTTTTATCTGAAATATTTTCAACATGTTTCATTATGTATTGAACCGAAGCAAAAGAAACAGATGTAGCACCTGAAGAAATATTAGTTTCAGTTTTAATACGTTTGCTTGCTTGAATAACAGAATTTACCAAACGCTCGATAAAATGATTTAGTAATTTGTGTTTTCTAGAAATTTTTGCAGCAGTTTTTAGCTGACTGATAATTTCAAAATCGCCTAAGATCTGACTATCTAAACCAGAACCAACACGAAACATGTGCGAAATAGCTTCTTTGTATTTGTAAACGTAGGCTACTTTTTGAAATTCTTCTACAGTTCCTTTTGTATTATCACAAAGTAATTTAATAAGCTGAAAAGGATGTTCTGCAAAGCCAAAAATTTCTGTTCTATTACAGGTAGAAGTAACGATTAAGCTTTCAATACCACTAGCCTTCGCTTGGTTTAGTAAATTTAGTTTTGCGTCATCACTTAAACTAAAGTGACCACGAATTTCGGCATCAGCTTTTTTATAGCTTAAGCCAATTGCGTAAAACGATGTACCTTTTGAAATGTGATATTGTTGCATAATCTAACATTAGCAAAATTAATATCTCATTTATCTATAAAACAACGCTAGAAGAACTATTAATGTCGCTTGTGGTTTTTTCGCGTTTTTTTAAAATTAAAAGCCTCAAAAGTACTATATTTGTTATACCTACAAGCATTATCTGTTTTGTAGTTTAGAACAAATCTAAATAGAGTTATGCAAGATTCAGAAATTAAAATTGATAAAAGTATCGCTAAAGGTTTTTTTATTGAAACTAGAGCAGATGATGGTGTTTTTATATTAACGCATCAAAATGATACACAGGAAGTTAAGGTGATAGAGCGTGATATTGATAGTAACTTTATTCAGTTTCATTTTTGTGTAAAAGGTGAGAGTCAGTTTTTGTTTAACAGTGGAAATTATACCTTAAATGTACCTGAAGAAACTTCTTTGTTATTATACAATCCACAACGCGATCTACCAATTCACTTAGAAGTTAAGCCTAATTCTTGGTTGGTTTCTGTATTAATTTCTATTAAAAAATTTCACGGTTTGTTTTCTCAAGAAGCAGATTACATTACATTTTTAAGTGAAGATAATCGCGATAAAAAATACTATAAAGATGGAAAAATTTCACCTTCTATGGCAATTGCATTAAATCAATTGGTGAATTACAACTTAAATTCTTCAATTAAAAACATCTATTTTAAAGCCAAAGCTTACGAGGTTTTGAGTTTGTATTTTAATAGAAGTGAAGAGGCAGATATTGAACAATGTCCTTTTTTAGTTGACGAGTCTAACGTCTTAAAAATTAGAAAGGCTAAAGACATTGTGGTTTCTAGAATGGCAGAACCACCTAGTTTACAGGATTTAGCAGATGAAATTGGTTTAACACTAAAAAAATTAAAAGAAGGTTTTAAGCAACTTTATGGCGATTCTGTTTTTAGCTTTTTATTAGATTATAAAATGGAAGTGGCTAGAAAATTATTAGAGTCTGGTGGATATAATGTAAATGAAGTTGGCTTAAAAGTAGGTTACAGTACTTCGAGTCATTTTATTGCTGCTTTTAAGAAAAAATATGGTACTACACCTAAGAAATATGTGCAATCGGTTGGTTAGAAATTATTAGATATGTTTTGGCTAACTACCTATCATTAATTCGCTTTCTAGTTTTGTACTTTACCAAGTCTAAAACCTTTTCAATTAACTCAACTTCCTTCTCATTTTCGTCTATATATCTACCACTATATTCAGATTGGTAATAAATATCTGTAACCAGTTCGTTTGCTTTTTTAGGCTCTAAAAAACCAGCATAATATAGTTTTTTAGAATTTCCATAATCGTTTTTACTGTCGAGTTTAAAAAAGTATAATGTTCCTTTTTTACCACTATCTGTTTTAAAAGGTTTTTTGGCTAAAAAAGAAATAGAGTCTACTCCAGTTTCAATTTTTAAAGTACTAAACAAATATGATTTCGCGTATTTAAACTGTGTAATTTCTTTAGTTAAATTAGGCTTTTTAAGATTTAAAGCATATAATTTATCTACAAGTAAAGCTTGATTTTTATACTCGTATAAAGTTTTATTTTTAAGTTTTTCTGGAATGTGTTCTTTTGCTTGTTCTAGTAAAGTATAGTAGGTGGTTAGCGCTTGAGCATTTTCGCTATCTAGTAATTTATCGAAAAAACTTTTAGCTTCAGATTCCTTTCTAAATGGAAAAATTAACTTAACATAACTATATAACGAACTGTTTCTAGAAGTGTATCCCGAGTTTTGACTCAAACTGCGTTTAATTTCAATTTTACCATCATTAATAATGGTCTTTTTGTACTTTTTGTAGTCTTTATATTTTACAATGCTACTGTCTTTTAATCGCGCTAACAAATTGTAAACAGGTTCTTTATATTCTTGAACACTTGTGTACTCTAAAAGTTCTGGAAATAAGTCTTTTTTAAGCTCTAAAGAATCTTTATAAGTATAGAAAAGTGAACGCACTCCATATTGCTCTAGAGGTAAATCTTTACGCATTAATGCCAATACATTTTTATAATATTTATTCTGCTTCTTATTTAGTAGTGCTTTTAAAATAGTAGTTTGAATTTTTGGACTAGAATAAGAATCTGCATATAAATTTTTTAAAAAAGGCAGTACCTTAGGGTCTTCTAATTCAATAAGCTCGCTTATTAAGTTGATTTTTATATCCTCTTTATTTTCTGGAAATTCAAAGTTTTTAACCAAATCCATAATGGTATTGGTATGCGATTTATTAAATTTTAATAAATTGTAAGTATTTATAACTATGCTATCGTCTTTTTTTAGTGCTTCAAAAAAACGTTGGGTTTTATCTTTAAAAACAGTTTCACCCATAATAGTATCTATAGGTTTAAATGTCTCGTAGAAATTGCTAATAAAAGAGGATGGTTTGCTTATAGAATCGTTTAAAGATTTAATAGTAAATAACACACCTTTTTTAAGAATATGCTTCACCTTTATAGACTTTGCACTAAGCGAATCTGTTAACGTATAACTGTAAGAATAGGTGTTGTCTATTTCTTCTTTTTTCTTGTTACTTATTTTAAGTGGCTTATTATCATCACTCTTATATTTTGGTAGTCTATAAACATCCATTTCTTGCCACAAACTATCGATGTTGGTGTACATTTGAAAATCGTGAAACTTAGTTCTAATAACAAAAACTTGCTCGTTTGCTTTAGAGTAATAAATTGCTTGTTTTGTTTGCGCTTCGTATTCTTTGTGTTTTTTTATGTTATAGCGATTGTAGCCAGACGTTATAGGTTTTGTGTTTGTTAATACAGTAAAATGAAGTGATGTATCTGTTCTAGTTTTAAAACCATTGTACTTGGTTTGGTTAAATTTAAAAGAGTTAAAAAAGGCTGTTGCTTTACTTTTTTCTTTACCAGAATAACCTAACAGATAATAACTGCCATCTTTTACAATGGTTTTTAAATATATTTTTCTATTAGAAACCAAATCAAATCTAGCAATAGCCTCGTAACTTTTGTACGCTTCATTATTAAATTTACCAGAGATACTGTCTTTGATTTTTAAGTCTTTAAAAAAGCTTTCTGTAATATATCTGGCTTCAAAAGTATCTTCTTCAATATAATAAGTATCTTGATTTATAGACTCTTTTATAAAATAGAAATCCTCTTCAATAGAGGCTTGAATTAATTTATTACCACCATTTATTAAGTTGTCTTGCACATTAAACTTAGGTAAACGTACTTCATATTTACCATAAGGAGATTTAAATTTTTCTATAGTTTTAGAAGGTGTTTTAAATTGTATAGACTCGAAAACTTCCTTTTCATAGTCTAAAACATAGTTTTTAGGACCTCCAAATTTTATAATAATAACTTCTAAAGGTGTTTTATAAATATGATATTTTTGGTAATCGCCTTTTTTGGTTTTATTTAAAATACTTAAACCAGGATAAGGTGTTGTAATTTTTTCTTTTGAAATAATATCGCCAGGAATATCTTCGAACAGAAAATTCTCTAAACGGTCTAAAGTAATCTCATTTTCGCTTGGCAAATAGTCGAACAGATTAAAACGACTAATGCTTAAAAAAGCACCATTAGTCATGTCTGGTGAGATCGAAAATTTTTGTCCGTTATAGAAAAATTCTTTTAAATCGCTAAAGCTATTCATGGTTAGAAAGCCATCAGCAGTTGTGTATTTTTTTAAAACTGGAGGCGCAATAAAATTTTCAATTTTTTGCTTTTTTGTTTGTCCGTTTTGGGTTTGTTCACTTAATAACGCTTTTACAGTATAACCTTTATTTCTTAGCGATTTTAACATGCCACGTTCGCCAGGTAAATGTGCAGCACCAACACCAGCAAAAACAGATGTGTTTTGGATAACACTATCTAAAACTGTTACCATATTATCGTTTCTAATATAGAGCATATTCTCTCTAAAGTATTCTGTATTAGAGGCTTCTCCAATGGAGTCTAAAAGTGCTAGATTACGTTCGCGATAGGTGTTTTCTTGAAGTAAATTTGGACTTTCCTTTTCGTAAATTTCGGTTAGCCAAGGCTCTAATTTTTTCTTATAGGCATTAGTACTTGCTTTGGTAGTTAAATACTCTGCTTCATCTAAATCTTCAAGACTTACAATAGGTTTGTTTTTCTTTTTTCCTGCTTGATAAATAAACATATCGAGATAGGTTTCTTCTTCAAAATTATCTGAACGCGAGCTTTTTCTATATAAATAACCATTAAGCATACGGTTATCTTGGCGAATCGCACTTCTAATCAATAATTCTTCAGGATGTTTTAAGCTAAATTTAGACGCGTAAAAACCATCTCTATAGTTACTACTTGTATTTTGAGGAGCTAAAATAGCAGTTGCATAACTATGGTCTAACCAAGTAGAAGGATCACTCTCTAATGCAATAACATCGCTTTTTGCTAAGGCATCAAAAAAAACATCGTCTAACCTAAAAGCCACCTTTTTGCTAACATGCATAGTACCATAAATGTAAGACGGTTTTTGTAAACCATTACCAGAAATTTCCCAAAGTAAACTCTGTTCCTGCTCTTGAGAAAAACATAAAAAACCAATAAATAGAAAAAGTATGTAAAGCGTTTTTTGCATGCATTTAAATATTAAGCGAATAGTAAATATATTTAATTCGTTGAAACTTATAGTAAAATATAGAAATTTAACGTGTTTATAACATAAGCAACGTTTTAATCTGTGGTTTAATATCTTCTAGTGTTGTATTTTTGTAAAAAGCAGATTTCCGCTTCCGCAGAAATAAAAACAAATTAGAGTCCCACTTTTTCGAGAAATTAATATGAAAGGAGCATTACTAGTAAACTTAGGATCACCAGAAAGTCCAGAACCAAAAGATGTTAAAAAATATCTAGGCGAATTTTTAATGGACGAGCGTGTAATAGATGTACCACTTTGGGCTAGAACACTATTAGTTAAAGGCATTGTTTTAAACACACGACCTAAAGCATCTGCAAAAGCCTATAAAAAGATTTGGTGGGACGAAGGTTCTCCATTAATAGTATTGTCTGAGCAGTTACAAGAAAAAGTACAAGAACAAATAGATTTACCAGTAGCTTTAGCCATGCGTTATGGAAGTATGACCATAAAAAAAGGACTGCAAGAATTAGTAGATAAAGGTTGCGACGAAGTGTTTTTAATTCCATTATATCCACAATTTGCAATGGCTACAACCGAGACTATTTTGGTTTTAGCAGAAGAAGTACGTACTGAGTTTTTTCCAAACATAAAAATAGAATCTCTAAAACCATTTTACAACAATCCAGAATACATTTCGGTTTTAGCAAACAGTATAAAAGAAGACTTAAAAGATAAAGAATACGAGCATTTATTATTCTCTTACCATGGTGTTCCAGAGCGACATATTCGTAAAAGCGACATTACAAAATCGCATTGTAAACCTAACGATAAAGAAAATTGTGTGTGTTGCAAAACGCCAAGTAAAGCACACGAATTTTGCTATAAACACCAATGTAAAGAAGTCACACGTTTAGTTGGCGAATATTTAAAATTAGAACCAGACACCTATTCTACATCGTTTCAATCGCGTTTAGGTTTCGATCCATGGTTACAACCCTATACAGATAGAACGATAGAGCGTTTAGGTAAAAAAGGCATTAAAAAAATGGCTATTGCAACACCAGCTTTTGTAAGCGACTGTTTAGAAACTTTAGAGGAAATAGCAATGGAAGGCGAAGAGATTTTTCACGAAGTAGGTGGTAAAGAGTTTACAACAATTCCATGTTTAAATACAAATAAAGACTGGGTAGCATTTCTTGCAAAACAAATTAGCGAGTGGTCTAAAAGCACAGTACAAGTCTAGTAATGGAATACTATAATTACATAAAAGCATTACATCTTATTTTTGTAATTACCTGGTTTGCTGGTTTGTTTTACATTCCAAGACTGTTTGTATATCAAATTGAAGCCTCCCAAAAACCATCACCAGAAAAGGAAATTTTAGGCAAGCAATTAAAATTAATGGCAAAGCGATTATGGACAATTATTGCATGGCCTTCTGCTGTTTTAGCAGTACTATTTGGCTTAATTTTATTCTATCTAAATCCTTATTTAATTAAAAACGACTGGATGCAAGTAAAACTCGGTTTTGTTGTGTTACTTATACTATACCATTTACAAACGCATGCCTATTTTAAACAATTACAAAATGGTATTGTAAAAAAATCGTCTAACTTTATGCGATTATGGAACGAAGGTGCAACCTTTATCCTGTTTGCAGTCATCTTTTTAGTACTATTAAAAAGTGCTTTTAATTGGATTTTTGGAGTTGCAGGTATATTTGTTCTCGGGCTCCTTTTAATGTTAGGTTTTAAAGTCTATAAAAATATTAGAAATAAAAATCCCGAAGCATAATTTTTTGGGCGTTACCTAAAGGTCGTGCTGTCCACTATATCTTTTTTTTGCATATATGCAACAAAAAAAAGGATGCCGTTTCCATCACTAACGCGAATTAGTGGTTCGATTATTGCTATATTTAATGCAAGAAAAACACACATGAAACTAGCGTTGTAAGAAGTTTATTATCCAATAGAATGTAATAATAGCGAACACATGTTACCAATAAAAAGCAATAGAAAAAGAACATGAAACTAAAAAAACTGTCCTTACGTACCAGAATTTTCATAGCCATGATTTTACTGGTATTGTTATCTTCAATATTAATTGCAGTTGTAGTAATCTATCAGTACAACGAAGAAACTCAAGACTACCATAAAGAGCGCTTAATAAGAAAAGAAAAAGCCATTATCACAAGTTTAGATTATGTAATTAAGCAAACATCCTTCGAAGTTATTACAGATAAAGTACCACTTATTTTTAAGGAAAAAATATACGAAGTAGCAGAGGTTCACAACATACAAATTAACCTTTACGATTTAGAAGGTTCTATACTAATTTCATCTAAAAGCGACATAAAACCAGAGGTAACAAACAAATGTATAGATGCCGAAGTTTTAAACACCTTATTAAACACTGCTGAACACCGTGTTGTAGAAATAAGAGAAGATCAAGACGCTACCTACAGATCGTCCTATAATTACCTAACAGACGCTAAATTTAAGCCTTTAGCAATATTAAACTTACCTTATTTAGAAAGAGACGATTTTTTAGCCAGAGAACTTAATGAGTTTTTAGAGCGCTTAGCCTATACCTCTATATTAGTAATGCTTATAGCTGTTGCACTAGCTTTTTTCTTGTCAAGATACATTACTAAATCGTTAAAAACTATTAGCGAAAAAATGAGAGATACTAGGTTAGAAAAACGAAATGCAAAAATTAACGTTACAGATGAAAGCGAAGAGATTTCTGCACTAGTAAACTCTTACAATAGCATGATCGACGATTTAGAGGAAAGTGCTGTAAAACTAGCAACTAGCGAGCGTGAACAAGCTTGGCGAGAAATGGCAAAGCAAGTAGCACACGAAATAAAAAATCCGTTAACACCAATGCGATTAACTGTGCAAAGTTTTCAACGAAAGTTCGATCCACAAGACGAGAATATTCATCAAAAGTTAGACGAATACTCTAAAACATTAATTCAGCAAATAGATACCATGAGTTCTATTGCAGGTGCTTTTTCAAACTTTGCTAAAATGCCAGCTCAAAAAAACGAACTGCTAAATGTTGTTGAGGTTGTAGATTTAACACTCGATATTTTTAACGAAGATTACATTACGTTTCAATCTGATAAAAAAGAAATGATCGCCAAGTTTGATAGAACACAACTTATTCGAGTAGTTACTAATTTAATTAAAAACGGTATTCAAGCTATTCCAGAAGGGCGACAACCACAAATAATTGTTAATGTCTCAGAAGAAAATAAAAGTATAAAAATTACAGTTTCAGATAATGGAATTGGTATAACAGATGAAAATAAACCTAAAATTTTCGAGCCTAAATTCACTACTAAATCTAGTGGAATGGGATTAGGTTTAGCTATGGTAAAAAATATAGTGGAAACTTATAGCGGAACAATTACCTTTGTGTCCGAAAAGGATTATGGTACAACTTTTACAGTAGCTTTTCCTAAAAACTAAATTCCAGCGTTAGGTAGGAATCTTATAATCGAAAGATTATAACTTAAAATTTAGAACAGACAAAAAAAATCACCAAGCGAAGCGAGGTGTTTATTTAAAATAATAAAATTCTTTTTTTATGAATTACGAAAACATACTCTCAACATCTCAAAATGGTATCACAACCATAACAATAAATAGACCTTCAAAATTAAATGCTTTAAATAAAGCAACTATTGAAGAGCTTCACGACGCTTTTAAAGCAGCAAATAATGATAAAGAAACTAAAGTAGTCATCATTACAGGAAGTGGAGAAAAAGCTTTTGTTGCAGGTGCAGATATTAGCGAATTCGCAAATTTCAATATTGAAAATGGAGGAAAACTAGCCGCAAAAGGTCAAGAATTATTATTCGATTTTGTCGAAAATTTAAGTACTCCAGTAATTGCTGCAGTAAACGGTTTTGCTTTAGGTGGTGGATTAGAATTAGCAATGGCTGCACATTTTAGAGTAGCGAGCGATAATGCAAAAATGGGCTTACCAGAAGTGTCTTTAGGTGTAATACCTGGTTATGGTGGAACACAGCGTTTACCACAACTTGTTGGTAAAGGTCGTGCTATGGAATTAGTAATGACAGCTGGAATGATTGATGCAAACACAGCCAAAGATTACGGCTTAGTAAACCACGTTGTTTCTCAAGAAGAATTAATACCTCTTGCCGAAAAAATTGCTAGTAAAATAATGCGTAATTCTTCTGTAGCAATAAGCAAAGCTATAAAAGCAGTAAACGCAAATTATAAAGATGGTGTTAATGGGTTTGAAACTGAAATAGAACAGTTTGGAAATTGCTTTGGAACCGAAGATTTTAAAGAAGGAACAACTGCTTTTTTAGAAAAGCGAAAGGCAGATTTTCCTGGAAAATAATACTATAAACAGATATTTCTTAAAGTTATAAATGAAAAGAGTGAGCTCTCCAGCTCACTCTTTTACTAACCAACTATACTTAAATTCTATTTTATAAATTCAGAATCTAAAGGTTTATATAATTTGTAAAGGTTCTCTTCTCAGTAGTAATTGAAAACAAATAAGTTCCTTTTTTAGAATCATCTAAAACATATGCTTTTTGTATGTTTATCAAATTAGTCACAGTTTCATTGTGTATTAATTCCATTACTCCATCATTTTCATAATAAATAGATAACTCAACAGGATTTGATTCTAAAGATAAAGTTGATACTACAACAGTATTATCTTTTGCAGATACAAAAGGTTTAAATATTTTAACCTTGTTCTCGTTATTGAAGGTAACAACATTGTAGATTACAGTAAACGGAATAACTTCTATTTCAATGTTTTTATCAAGTTCAAAGTAATAATCGCCATTTGGTAACTCCGTCAAATCGAATCCTTTTCTATAATCTCCAGATTTTGTAATCTTTTCTTTATATAAAATAACCTGGTTTATATCTTTAATTAATAGACGCTGTCCTTCTTTTACGTTATTTAAAGTTAGAACAGTTTTCTTGATGTATTCATTTAATGGAGAAACGTTACTTGCGTAGTTTACCATTGTTACTAATACAGCAACTAATAGTAGGTGTTTTTGAATTGCTTTTTTCATAATGTTATTTATTTATAATTAACACTACAAAGGTATAACGAAGGACTAATTTAGAAAACCTCTATTTTTGCATATTTATATGCTAAATTAACA
>NZ_JALZVX010000167.1 GCF_023299985.1 Lacinutrix sp.
TGAAAAATATATTTTTCAGGACTTTTTTAATTTATTTTTTTAAAGTATTATTGGTTTAGCATACCTAATAATTCTAGCTCAAAAGCAATATTAAACATGTTTGCTTTTGCGTTTACAATAGTTCCATTTTTATTAAGTATAAACACTTTTAAAATGGGCTTTATAGAAAGTGTTTCTTTAGACTGCTCTGGAGATTTAAAGCGGTACTCGTTATGGTTTTTAACACCATAACGACTTAATATTTTTTCTTGCTCGCTGTAAGATATAGAATCTGTATTTACTGCAATAAATTTAAACTCTGGGTATTTTACATTTAACTCTTTAACACGTTTGTGAGAAGATATTAAATGATTTTTATTTTTTTTAGACCAAAAATAAACTATCGTTGGCTTCTTTATAAGTTGGTAAATACTAGTCTCTTTATCTGTTCTATCTAGCAACTTAACATCAGGTATTTTATTTCCTGTTTTTAATTTTTTGTAAGCGCTAACAAACTGCTTTGCATTTTCTACATCTTTTTTATTACTACTTTTAGAAGCAAAAGATTGAAGCAGCTGGTCGTAATCGTCTGTGTTTTTAGACATGTTTATAAACTGTCTTAAAACATTTCTTAACAAGTCGTTTTTAATATCTTCGTTGCTTACTTTTTGGTCTATTAGTGACAGTTTATCAAGATTATAGTGTATATCTAACTTATTATAAACGCTGTCTTTAGAGTGTTTAAAATGACTTTGCAGTGCAAGGTTATTAAAGTGAAACCTTAAAAAAGAAAGGTATGGACTATAGTCCTTTAATGTAGCGTTATTATAGTCTATAGTGTTTCGGTAATCGTAAAAATCTTTTGGTAAACTATTAAAAGCATCTAATTCGGATATTTTATAGTTTACTAAAGGATAAAGTTCTTTGTGTGCATAATATTCATAATTTACACCTGTTTCAGCAATTTCATTAAACAGAACAGAAGTTTCTGTTTTAAGTTTAATCTTTGCTAGTTTTTTTAGCTTTAAATCTCTTGACGCTTTATAAATACTATCGAATTTCTCTACAGTTTTCTGTCCTAAACCAAGAATTTTATCGTCTTCCTGTTCATTTAACAAAAACATTTCCATTAAAAAATTATTCTCCTTCGCTCCTACTCCTGTATAAACTAAAGACTCATCGAAATCTAAAGTGTTTAAACGTAACATTAAACTGTCTTTATCTTCTATTAAAAAATTTTGATATTCTCTACCATGATAAAAGGAGTACAAACCAGACTCAAAATCTGTTAGTGTGTAAGAAAACCTATTTTCACTATTTAGTAAAACCGTATCTAGTAAGGCATTAGATTTTGAGATTATTATATAATCGTTGGTAGGATTAATAATTTCACCTCCTAAAAAAGCTTTGCTAACAATAGTTTCATCCTTATCAGCTTTGCAAGATGATAGCGATACTGCTAAAATTAGAACAATTATTAAAAAATTAAATTTCATAAAAAAAGGCGTACACGGTAGTTAGTGCTAACAAATGTATGTTTTGAAATCATACATAGGTGTTAACGCGTTGTTAAATTGAACATAAACTAAGTTAATTGATTGGTTTTAAAGCTATTGAAACTAGATATATATCAACGTTTTTGCTTTCTCAAACCGAAGATATTATTTACTTTTGCAAAAAACTTATATCAAATAACTAAAGCTTTTACGTTAAAAAACAAAAAGGCTTTAATTTATAAGTTTTTAAAAATGAAGTGCTTTAATAAAAACTTTCTCAATTTAAAATAAATAGAATACATGTTATCAGTTTCAAATCTTTCGGTACAATTTGGCAAACGCATACTTTTTGACGAAGTAAACACAACCTTTAACAATGGAAATTGCTACGGAATTATTGGTGCCAATGGTGCTGGAAAATCTACGTTTTTAAAAATAATTTCTGGTCAGCAAGAAGCTAATTCTGGGCATGTACATTTAGAACCAGGAAAACGCATGTCTGTTTTAACACAAGACCACAACAAGCATGACGAAGACACCGTTTTAGAAACCGTTTTAAAAGGAAATAAGCCGTTATACAAATTAAAGTCTGAAATTGATGCATTATATGCTGATTATACAGACGAGAATGCCGAAAAAATTGGTGAACTTCAAGTGCAATTTGAAGAAATGAATGGTTGGAATGCAGATAGTGATGCAGCAGCAATGCTATCTAATTTAGGTATCAATGCAGATTATCATTATACCTTAATGGTAGATCTTGATGGAAAGCAAAAAGTACGTGTATTATTAGCACAAGCGCTTTTTGGAAATCCAGATGTACTTATTATGGATGAGCCTACCAACGATTTGGATTACGAAACAATATCTTGGTTAGAAAACTTTTTAGCAAATTACGATAATTGTGTTATTGTGGTTTCTCACGATAGGCACTTTTTAGATGCCGTTTGTACACACATTAGTGATATCGATTTTAGTAAAATTACACACTTCTCTGGTAATTATAGTTTTTGGTACGAGTCTTCGCAATTAGCAGCAAGACAGCATGCACAACAAAACAAAAAAGCAGAAGACAAGAAAAAAGAATTAGAAGAATTTATTCGTCGTTTCTCTGCCAACGTAGCAAAAAGTAAACAAGCTACGAGTAGAAAAAAAATGATTGATAAACTTAATATCGAAGATATTAGACGTACAAGTCGTCGTTATCCTGCCATTATTTTTGAGCGCGATAGAGAAGCTGGAGATCAAATATTAAATATCGAAGGACTTACATCTACTCAAGATGGAGAAGTATTATTTAAAGACATAGACTTAAACCTAAACAAAGGAGACAAAGTTGTTTTATTCTCTAGAGACTCTAGAGCTACAACCGCTTTTTATCAAATATTAAATAACAACCTAAAAGCAGATTCTGGTAAATTTAATTGGGGAGTTACAACAACACAATCTTATCTTCCGTTAGATAATAGTGGCTTTTTTAATAACGATTTAACCTTAATAGATTGGTTACGTCAATGGGCTCAAACCGAAGAGGAAAGAGAAGAAGTAAACATTCGTGGCTTTCTTGGTAAAATGATTTTTAGTGGCGAAGAAGCCTTTAAAAAATCTACAGTACTTTCTGGTGGAGAAAAAGTACGTTGCATGTTGTCGCGCATGATGATGACTAGAGCAAACGTTTTACAATTAGACGAACCTACAAACCACCTAGATTTAGAAAGTATTACAGCTTTTAATAACTCTTTAAAGAATTTTAAAGGCACAGTATTGTTTACCACTCACGATCATGAGTTTGCACAAACAGTAGGTAATAGAGTTATAGAATTAACACCAAATGGTGTTATAGATAAGTACAGTACTTTCGACGAATATATGCAAGATTCTAAAATTAAAGAATTAAGAGAAAAAATGTACAGCGTTACTGCATAAAACTATAAAGTGATTTGTTATAAATAAACTATAAAATCTGTAACTTCGGTTGCAGATTTTTTTTGTTTAAAAAACACTAAAACAATGATAATAATAAAAGCCGAAATACAACACCTTAAAGACCTCTTATCTTTATTCGATGGTTACAGAGTATTTTACAAACAAACTAGTAATCCCGAAGCAGCAAAGCTATTTTTAAAAGCGCGTTTAGAAAAACAAGATACTATTTTTTATATCGCTTACGCGGAAGAGCGTGCAGTTGGTTTCATGCATTTATTCCATAGTTTCACCTCTATTTCTATGAAATCGCTATACATTTTAAACGATTTATTTGTGGATAGCAATTACCGAAAACAAGGTATTGGAGTCGCTTTATTAAACCAAGCAAAAAGAAAAGCTAAAGAAGACAACTACAAGTTTGTTATTTTACAAACCGAAACAGATAATCCTGCGCAACATTTATACGAAGGTATGGCATGGAAAAAAACTGGAGATTTGCACTATATTTGGGAGAATGATAATCTCTCTAAATAACAGAAATTAGTTTCTACTGCGTCCACCTCTATTGTTTCTAAACTCTTTCATTTTTTCTATAATAATAGCATGGTATTCTTGCTTCGTAACTTCGTTTCCTTTTTCAGGAGCTTCAATTTTTACTTGTTCACTAGAATTTAAAATAAGCTTAGAACATAACAAAGTAGTATCACCAGCACTTACCTCTAAAATTAAACCTGCAAGTCCCCAATATTCTAAAGGACCATGACCAACAGGTATTTGTGGTGTAAACCAAGCTTCCACTTCTGTCATTTCAACCATTTCACCTTCGGTTGCATCTTCACTTGTCGCTGTTTTTTCTTTAGTTCTTAATTTATTCCATGAAAATTCATACCAAGTTAATTCGTTAGTTGGTATTAAAGCAGTAGCCTTAAAACAATTATACTTCCCTATTTTTTTAGTTTCCTCAGCTATTTTCCATGTAATAGGCTGTAAGCTATCTTTTACTAGAAATTTCTTACCGTAAAATTCTTGATTCTGTATTTGAGAATTTGTTTTAACATTTTTGTATTGCGCTCCAGGCGTAAAGTTTTTTCCCCAAGAATCTGTAGCACCAGAAAGTGCATCAAGTTTTTCTTCTTCATTAAACATGGACTCTTCTCTATTAAACGTTAAAATATAAGTTTTCTCTAATCTATTCTGCATTCTAGCAGCAACTTGTTTTTTCTGCTCTTCGCTTAATTTTGCTCCCCAATTTCCTAAGTCCATTCTTGTTTTAGACTTGTAATAAGCTACACCTTGAAAATCCTGTAAATAATCACTTGAAGTAATTGTGTTTGTTTGTAAAAAAATGGATAATCCAAAAGCTAGGATGCTAATTTTTATTAGAAGCGTTTTCATGTTGGTGCTGTTTTAACAAATTTAATGAAAAATGGACAAACAATATTTTTGTGGAAAATTATAAGTAATCACTCTTCACTAATTAATTCTAAAAACTTGACTTTGTAAAAAAAATACGCGAACTTCGAATTTAAACTAACTAATGATATAAGACATTTAAACGATTTCATATCATTATAACCGTTATAAAGCATTAAAAAAACAAGCTAAATTGACAAACTACATTTTTGATTTTTGTAATATTTTAAGAGTAGATTTGTTCTATACTTTTGGATTTTATTCAATAATCTACTTTATAACAACTAGATTTTATAAAGAAATAACTTTGGTAAATAAATTCGATAAATATGCTATAAATGCAATAACCACTGGAGGCGCAATATGGTTTAGTTTATGGATAATTGGTACTTTTTTTTGGTATTTTGAACTAAATGATAAAGCAGATAAAATTGATTATCTAGATAGAATTTTTTATTCTAGTTACAGTTTGTATTATTGGGGACAAAATATATTTTGGTTAATATTGACTCAACTATTTCGTTTAAGAAGAATTTCAAAAAACTTGATTTTAAGAATATTAATAAGCTTTATGTTTATTCTAACATTTGAGAGGATAATTATTTTAATTACAACAATTCATAGAGATTACTTACCAAGTTCTTGGTCGATGAATAATGAGTTTGGTTTTGTAACAAACAATTTGATTCTAAATTTAATAATAAAATTATTGACGTTTATAGCTTTAGTACTAATAATAAGCTTTGGTGCTAGAAAAATAAAAACGCTTTACAACACTATATATAGCAAATTAGGCGATTAATGCTTAATCCAAAAGTTGTTGTTTATTTACAAAGTCGCCAAATCTTTTGATTTGGTATTAAAAGAGAAAAATTAAAACAAAATACAAAAGATTTGGCTTGTGGTTAAACCGAAAGTAATTACTTATTTTCTGCACAACTTGCCATATATTTAACGTTAGTAACGAATTCCTGCGTCATTCGTTACTAACGCTCAACGGATAAAACTCGTCACGACTGCCAAAAGGCACTCGTTCTAACAATGGATAAAATCCATTGAAACGAGATCTTATCCATGGAGCGTTAGTTTAAATTCGAACCACCTTAAAAACAATTCTTATATCTTTGCATTTCCATACAAAGCATAATGAGAATAGACATAATAACCGTTTTACCAGAATTACTTAAAAGCCCGTTTGAAGCTTCAATTTTAAAACGTGCTATAGAAGCAAAATTGGTTTCGGTACACTTTCATAATCTAAGAGATTACACAACAGATAATTACAAATCTATAGACGACACTCAATTTGGTGGAGGCGCAGGAATGGTAATGAGTTGCGAACCTATAGATAAATGTATTTCTGGCTTAAAAGCAGAGCGTAATTACGACGAGATTATTTACATGACACCAGATGGCAATACCTTAAACCAAGGCATTGCAAACACCTTGTCGCTACAAGAAAACATAATTATTCTTTGTGGTCATTATAAAGGTGTAGATCAACGTGTTCGCGATATGTTTGTAACCAAAGAAATCTCAATTGGAGATTATGTATTATCTGGTGGAGAATTAGGAGCAGCAGTTTTATGCGATGCTATAATTAGATTAATTCCAGGTGTTTTAGGTAATGAAACTTCTGCACTTACAGACAGTTTTCAAGACAATTTATTAGCGCCTCCTATTTACACAAAACCAAGAGATTACAAAGGCTACAAAGTGCCAGAAGTATTATTTAGTGGTCATACAGCTAATATTGAAAAATGGAGAGAAGAGCAAGCATATAAAAGAACACAAGAACGCAGACCAGATTTATTGGAAGATTAGATATATATTATGGAGATTATGGATAGTTACAATACACATATAATAATTACGCAAGCACTTTATTTTATTATTCATTTAATAATTCTTGTAGGATGTATTATTATAGCAAACAAAAGCAAATCTGCTGGTGCAATTTTATTAGTAATAGGTGCTGCTTTAACTTTGGTAACAACTGTTGTGCAGACTTTTGTTAATAATGGTTTAGTTTCATTTGGAGATGTTGTTAATATTCATATTGTACTTATGTATTTTAATCTAGTTGTTTATTTAATGTTTGGTTTAGGCCTAATACTTTTTGCAGTAGACGATTGGAAAAAACATAATTAATGCATAAAGATCCAAAAATAATAACGCTTGAAAGCAAAAAACTTGTTGGACATTCTATAGAAATGTCTTTAATAGGCAATAAAACATTCCAGTTGTTTTCTGGTTTTATGCCACTACGCAAGCAAATTAAAAATGCTATTAATACAGATGTATATGAAGTATTAATTTACAATAGCAACTATCTCAAAAGTTTTAGTTCAGCAAACACCTTTACAAAATGGGCAACGGTTGCAGTAGAAAACTACGATACTATTCCAGAAGGTATGGATACTTTTAATCTAGATTCTGGATTATACGCAGTATTTAATTACAAAGGTTTACCTAAAGGTTTTGGTGTTTTTATGTCTTACATTTATACCAATTGGTTACCAAACTCTAAATACCAACTAGACCAAAGGCCACATTTTAATTTATTAGGAGAGAAAGCAAAACGCAATAGTCCAGACTCTGAAGAAGAAGTTTGGATACCTATAAAACTTAAATAAATATTATGCTGTCATTTAAAGCAAAGCGAAGAATTTAAAATATCTGTAAAGATTTTTTAGTCATACTGCCTTCTCAAATGACAACACAATTTTAATAATTACTTAAGGCTATATTTAAATTCACACGCCTTTTAAAACTAAAAAAGTAATAGTCAAAAAAACTAAATAAACTATTGCAGATTAGTAATTAATACTTATTTTTGCAGCCAATTTCGGGTTAACCTCTGGCGATATACGTGAATGTTGTTCTGAATTAATAATAAAAACTACAAAGATGGAATCTTTAATTAAATTTGTACAAGACGAGTTTGTACCAAAAAAAGACTTCGCTGAATTTTCTGCTGGTGATACAATTACTGTATACTACGAAATTCGTGAAGGTGAAAAAAGTAGAACACAGTTTTTTAGAGGTGTTGTATTACAAAGAAGAGGATCTGGATTAACAGAAACTTTTACAATTAGAAAAATGTCTGGAACAATTGGTGTAGAGCGTATCTTCCCAGTTAATTTACCTGCACTACAAAAGATTGAAATAAACAAAAAAGGTCAAGTTCGTAGAGCTAGAATCTTTTACTTTAGAGGTCTTACAGGTAAGAAAGCTAGAATTAAAGAAGCGAGAAGAAAATAATCTCCTCCTTTTACATAACATTAAAAAACCCATCTTAATTAAGATGG
>NZ_JALZVX010000168.1 GCF_023299985.1 Lacinutrix sp.
AAATATCTTGGAGATTTAAAAGAATCTGATATTGTAAAAAATGGGAAATATGAGCTAGAAGATAATGGCGATTTACCATATGAAGAAATGGATAAAGGTGATGCCTTAGACGAACTTTGGTTTACTGGTGATCGATTAACTAAAAGAGGTGATGCAGTAGTTGCAGCTATTGAAAAATATAAAACTGATATCAAAAATATTATCGGTAATGATGTTAAGTGGACTAAAGTTATAGAGAGTTTTGAAGAACGATTCAGTTTAAAAGAAGTAATTGATGGTGAAGGCGTAAAGAAAAAGTGGTTAGATTATCATTTTCAAGGTTTTCCTGCAATAGCATCTTATACTAAGATAACTGCAATGCAAAATGATGTTAAAGCTACTGAAACTAATATGTACAATGGTTTCTTAGGGAACCTTGTAACTGAAGCAGTATCTTTAAAGAATTACAAAGCTATTATTTTAGCAGATAAATCTGCTTTTTTCGCAGGTGAAAAGTTTCAAGGTAGAGTTGTTTTAGGAAAATATGCGAATGTAACACCTACTAAATTAGTTGTTAATGGTCAAGAAATTGATTTGTCTAAAGCTATAGATTCTACAGGAGCTGCACGTTTAGATTTTAATGTAGGTGGTGTTGGTGAAAGAGATATTAAAGGTGAATTTACTTTCTTAGAAGATGGTGAGCCATTACCTATACCAATTATTGGAAACTACGTAGTAGTGCCAAGACCAAATTCTGCAACTATTTCTGCAGACAAAATGAATGTAGTTTATAGAGGTGTTAAAAACCCAATGACTATTTCTTTTGCTGGTGTACCAGATAATAAAGTAACAGCAAGTGCTTCAGGTTTATCTAAAGCAGGTAAAGCAGGTAAGTATAATATGGTTCCAACTTCTGGTAAAGAAGTAACTATTAGTGTAAGTGCTACTTTAGATGATGGTTCTAGAGCTTCAGATAAAGCAATGTTTAGAATTAAAGATATTCCTAAGCCTACAGGTGAATTAGCAGGTATGTCTCAAGGTAAATTACCAAGAGCAAACGTTGCAGCTGGAACTATCAAATCTGTTTTAAAAGATTTTGATTTCGAATTACCATTAACGGTAACTGGGTTTAAGGTAAAAGTACCTGGACAACCAAGTATTACTGTAAGTGGAAGCAAAATGAGTGGTCAAGCTAAAGCAGCAATAAACAAAGCAAGAAGAGGTGACGATGTTACGATTTTTGATATAAAATCAAGATCTACTGGGCCAAAAATCAAACCAGCATCTCCAATTGTTATAGAGTTAGCTAACTAAACTACTTTATAAGTAATTAATAAAAAAAGAAGAAAACAAATGAATTATAAATCTTTATTAGCAGTCGTATTTGGAGTATTAATCTCTACTAGCGCATATGCTCAAGCTAACATTTTAAATGCCAAATCTCCATCTGAGATTGGTGTTAAAACTGAAGAACAAAAAGCTTTAGATAATGACAAGCCATTAGAATATGGTTATGTAGACGATAGAGATATTATGTTTGCTAAAATGACTTGGGAGAAAGTGGTATTAGATGAGCGTGTAAACTTTCCGTTATATTATCCAGTGGATACTAATAATATTGGAAGTAACAGACGTTCATTATACGATGTTTTAACTAAGGCTATTGCAGATGGTAAAATTGAGAATGTTTATAACGATTCTTATTTTACAGCAAAGCGAACAGCTAAAGAAATGATGGACATAACTACTAAAATTGATACTTTAGATTATGGTTTTGATCAGTTTAATGCTGAAGGTCGTGTTGATCCTGAATACATTACTAAAACTGAAATTTCTTCTTATAATGTAAGTGCATATCTTATTAAAGGATTGTGGTATTTCGATAAGCGTCAAGGTGAATTAAAATACCGTTTATTAGGTATTGCACCTGCAGCTCCAGATGTTAACTTTTTAGATTCTGGTGACGAGAACAGTGAGCCAAATCCATTATTTTGGGTGTTCTTTCCAGATGCTAGAGAGGTATTGCATGAGGCAAAATCTTTTAATGATAAAAATAGTGCAATTCCTTTTTCTTTCGATCATATATTAAATTCACGTCGTTTTAATGGAACGATTACTAAAGAAGAAAATGTGTTTGGAGATCGTAAAGTTGAAGATTATATAGCTGAAAATGCTTTAATGCAACTTTTAGAATCTGAAAGGATTAAAGAAAAAATTAGAAACTTCGAGTTAGATATGTGGTCATACTAAAACGAAAATTTTAAAATATTTTAAAACGCTCACTTGTAAAAGTGAGCGTTTTTTTATTCAATAAATTCTATTGTGTCAATCTACTCATGTTAAGTAATCTATTATCTTTGCTACTATGGAAGTTGATTACATTATAGTAGGTTGTGGGTTAGCAGGTATAGCATTTTGTGAGCAATTGATAGCTAATAATAAAACTTTTGTTGTGTTCGATAACAATTCTCAACAATCTTCAACAGTAGCTGGAGGATTATACAATCCTGTAACCTTAAAACGTTTTACTCCAGTTTGGCAAAGTAAAGCGCAATTAGCGCTAGCATTACCAATGTATTCTAAAATTGAAAACCGCTTAAACATTATATTAGATTATAAAATTCCAGTAAGGAAACGGTTCATTTCTTTAGAAGAACAAAATAATTGGTTTGCACGATCAGACAAAGAAGGACTTTCAGATTATATGTCTTTAGAAATTCAGAAGAACAATAATAAAAAAATTAATTCAGAATTTGGTTTTGGTGAAGTTCTAGAAACAGGAAGAATAGATACTAAATTACTTGTTTCAGAATATAAAAAAGACTTAAAAAAACAAAATTTATTAGTTGAAGAGTCTATAGATTACAATAAAATTGTTCAAGGCGAAGGTGTTATAAGATATAACAACATTATTGCCAATTACATTGTTTTTGCGGAAGGTTACGGTATTAAAAAAAATGTTTTTTTTAACACACTACCTTTAGAAGGAAGTAAAGGAGAATTAATAAGTATAAAAGCACCAGATTTAAAATTAGATTACGTTTTAAAATCTAGTGTATTTATAATTCCGTTAGGCAACGATATATACAGAATAGGTTCTACTTATGAGCGTACAGACAAAAATAACATTATTACAACTCAAGCCAAAGAGGAACTTTTAAGCAAGCTTAAAGCTCTTATTTCTTGCGATTTTGAAGTTGTAAATCAAGTAGCAGGAATAAGACCAACTGTTAAAGATAGAAGGCCTTTAGTAGGTAGACACCCAAAACATAAAAATATGTTCGTACTTAATGGTTTAGGAACTAGAGGTGTTATGATTGGTCCTTATGTAGCGAACCAACTCTATAATTATATTGAAAGTAATACTACTTTAGAGAAGGAACTCAATATAGATAGATTTAATTAAACTTAGAAAACACAAGTTATAGTGTAGTTGTAAAATACGATTAAGTGAATAATTATTTTTTAGCCAAAGATTTATCAAAACTAATAAATAAATTTATCCAGATATTTCTAGATAACCTTACAATAATAGGATAGAGTACTAACTGCGACGCTATAATAGCTACTATCGAAATATTAAGTGAGCTTTCAAAAACCAAAAAACTTAATACAAACGCTACAGCTGCAAAAGCAATACCAACACCATAGCTAACATACATAGAGCCATAAAAAAATGAAGGTTCTATTTTATATTTTGTATTACAGTTGCTACAACGTTCATGCATACTAAAAAGCTGCATAACAGCATAAGGGTTTTTATTTGTGTACATAGATTCTTCATGGCATTTTGGGCAAACACCAGTAATTATTCCATAAAGTTTAGATCCTTTATTAAACATATAATTTATGTACTTTTGCAGTCGTTAATTAATAAAGCAAAGTTAAACTATACTGTTTAATTTTGTGTAACATAAGTCACAAATCCATGCTAAATATTCATAATTTATCTATTTCATTTCAAGGAGAATACCTCTTTGAAGACATCACCTTTAAATTAGGAAATGGAGACAGAGTAGGACTTATAGGTAAAAATGGAGCTGGAAAATCCACCATGCTTAAAATTCTAGCTAAAGAGTTAGAACCAGATTCTGGACAAATAGCAGGTGATAAAGAACTTAAAATTGGTTTTTTGAAACAGGACATTGATTTTGTTTTAGGAAGAACAGTATTGGAAGAATCTTACCAAGCTTTTGTAGAAATTAAAGCTATTGAAGCCCAAATGGAGGTTATCAATACCCAATTAGCAGAGCGTACAGACTATGAAAGTGAAGGTTATAATCAATTAATGATTGATTTAAACGAAATCCAACACCAATACGAAATATTAGGAGGCTACAACTATCAAGGTGAAACCGAAAAAATATTACAAGGTTTAGGTTTTAAACGTGAAGATTTTGAAAAGTTGACAGACACCTTTTCTGGAGGTTGGAGAATGCGTATAGAATTAGCGAAATTATTGCTCCAAAATAACGATGTATTATTACTCGATGAGCCAACAAACCACTTAGATATAGAATCTATTATTTGGTTAGAAGGTTTCTTAAGAAATTATGCAGGAGCAGTAGCTATAGTGTCTCACGATAAAATGTTTTTAGATAATGTAACCAATCGTACCATTGAAATCTCTTTAGGTCGCATTTACGATTATCCAAAACCATACACTAAGTATTTGGTGTTACGAGAAGAGTTGAGAACACAGCAACTAGCATCACAAAAAAACCAGCAAAAACAGATAGAGCAAACTGAGAAGCTGATAGAGAAATTTAGAGCAAAAGCTTCTAAAGCCACTATGGCGCAATCGCTTATTAAAAAGCTTGATAAAATAGATAGAATAGAGGTAGATGCTGATGATAACAGTGTGATGACTCTAAATTTTCCAGTCTCAATTACACCAGGAAAAATAGTTGTAGAAACGGAAGCTATTTCTAAAAACTATGGTGAAAACCAAGTATTATCTAAAATAGATTTATTAATAGAGCGTGATGCAAAAACAGCTTTTGTTGGGCAAAACGGACAAGGTAAATCTACTTTAGCAAAAATCCTGGTTGGAGATATCCAACACGACGGATTGCTAAAATTAGGACACAATGTGCAAATAGGATACTTTGCTCAAAATCAAGCAGAATATTTAGATGGAACCAAAACCGTTTTAGATACTATGATTGATGCTGCAAACGAAACTAATAGAAGCAAGGTTCGCGATATTTTAGGATCATTTTTATTTCGTGGAGACGAAGTAGAAAAATATGTTCGTGTATTATCAGGAGGAGAACGTAACCGTTTAGCATTAGCCAAATTAATGCTGTCACCATTTAACGTGCTTATTATGGATGAGCCAACAAATCACTTAGATATAAAATCTAAAAATGTTTTAAAAGAAGCGCTTCAGCGTTTTGAAGGTACTTTAATTTTGGTATCTCACGATAGAGATTTTTTACAAGGTTTAACGTCTACAGTTTACGAATTTAAAGATGAAAAAATAAAGAAGTATTTAGGTGATATAGATTATTATCTTGATAAACGACAAGTAGATAATTTACGTGAAGTAGAGAAGCGTACTGTTACAAAGGAAGCTCCAAAAGAAAAGAATAAGCAGTCTTACGAGGATCAAAAGAAAGTAAAGTCGCTTAATAATAAGTTAAGTAATACAGAGTCTAAAATAAATCAACTTGAAAAAGAAATTAAAGAGATAGACGTAGAGTTAGCTATTAATTACGAGGAAACAGTGTCTAAAGCTAATTTCTTTGAAAATTATCAAGCTAAAAAAGACAAGCTCGATACATTAATGCAAAACTGGGAAGAAATCACATTGCAACTAGAAGCTTTTAGTTAATCTTTTTAAGCTTTCTTTAACGTATAAGGCTTAAACTAAAGCCTAATTTTGCAGTCTTATTATCAAAACTAAATTAATGCGCAAAATTATACTATCCTTAATAGGTGTTTTATTTATTGTAATCGCTTATTTCTTAGCTGAAAGTATTTCAGAAAGTAAAAACAAAAAGAGACCAGTTGCTGCAAAAGTTATAAAAACTGTTTTTGTAGATACTATTCAAAACACCACTATTCCTATTGTTATTCCAGCAAATGGAAACTTAAAAGCAAAACAACGTGTAGAGTTGTATTCTGAGGTACAAGGTGTTTTTCGTTCTGGAAGCCACTTGTTTAGAGCAGGACAAAACTACCGAAGAGGACAGTCTTTAATTCGTGTGGATAATTCAGAGTATTATGCAACGGTTCAATCTGCAAAAAGTAATTTGTATAATTCAATCGCAGCAATTATGCCAGACTTACGTTTAGATTTTCCAGATATATTTCCAAAATGGCAAAGTTATTTAAATGGTTTCGATTTAAATAAAACAACACTAAAGTTGCCAGAGATGACTTCAGATAAAGAAAATTATTTTATTACAGGTCGCGGTATTGTTACTAATTATTTTAATGTAAAAACCTTAGAACAACGTTTAGCAAAGTATACTATTTCTGCTCCTTTTTCAGGGATTTTAACACAAGTGTTAGTTACAGAAGGTTCTTTAATTAGAAACGGACAAAAATTAGGGGAGTTTATTAATCCTTCGGTTTACGAAATGGAAGTTGCATTAAGTAAAACCTATGCTAGCCTTTTAAGAGTTGGTGAAAAAGTAGTTTTAAATAATATTGAAAATACCGAAACATTTTCAGGTAATATTTCTCGTGTTAACGGAAGTATTGATGCTACAACGCAAACCATCTCAGCATTTATTGAAGTTAAAAATGAAAGCTTAAAAGAAGGCATGTATCTTGAAGCTAAC
>NZ_JALZVX010000169.1 GCF_023299985.1 Lacinutrix sp.
TTCAGTTTTAAAACTGAAAGGTTTTTTTGTTACTTATCTTTGTATTCACATTTCAATATTAAAAGTCCTTTTAAAACAGCAAACTAAATGCCAATACTAAGCACAACATACAAGCCCAAGTTTATCTTTAGAAATGGGCATTTATCGACCATTTATTCTGGACTATTAAGAAAAGTTGAAGGCGTTACCCAAAAGCGAGAGCGTTTAACGTTACCAGATAACGATTTTTTAGATTTAGATTGGAGTTATACAACCAAGAAAACAAACCAATTACTAATCGTTTTACATGGCTTAGAAGGTAATGCACAACGTCATTATATGTTAGGTGCTGTAAAAATGGCGAATCAAAACAATATAGATGCGGTTTGTGTTAATTTTAGAAGCTGTAGTGGAGAGGTTAATAAAAGTTTTCAATCGTATCATTCTGGTAAAACAGACGATTTAGCTTCGGTTATAAAATACATTACAGATCACTTGCATTACAACACTATTTTCTTAAAAGGGTTTAGCCTTGGCGGAAACGTGATTTTAAAATATTTAGGTAAAAATATTGAGATTCCTAAACAAATAAAAGGAGCTGTAACGGTTTCTGTACCTGTGTATTTAAAAGGATCTTTAGAAAAATTAATGTCTTCTGAAAATTACATGTATTCTAAAAAATTTTTAAAAAACTTAAGAAAGAAACTTAAGGACAAACAACAATTATTTCCGGAGAAGATTAAAAATGAAGATTTTAAAAACATCAAAACCTTAAAAGATTTTGATGATGTTTATACGTCTAAAGCACATGGTTTTATTGATGCTTACGACTATTATAAAAAATCGAGTAGTCTTCAGTTTTTAGAAAACATAAAAATACCAACCTTATTAATTAATGCACAAAACGATTCTTTTTTATCAAAAGAATGTTACCCAATAGAAGCAGCAAAACAGAATTCTAATTTATATTTAGAAATGCCCAAGTATGGAGGACATGTTGGTTTTTTTGATTCTAAAAATGTTTATTATTCCGAAAAAAGAATGCTAGAGTTTATAAGTGATTTATAAGTTTTTGAAGCACCTAATATTCTAATTTTCTTAGTTTTAGAGATTAATAATCCTCTAATTTTCCTACATTTAGTCTCTAAAACTAACCATTTATGCTTAAAAAAGTATTTGCAAGTGCTGTATTTGGAGTCGAAGCTTCCACAATAACCGTAGAAGTAAATGTCGATTCGGGAATAGGTTATCACTTAGTTGGTTTGCCAGATAATGCTATAAAAGAAAGTAACTATCGTATTGCTGCTGCATTACAAAACAATGGTTACAAAATTCCTGGTAAAAAAATTATTATAAACATGTCTCCTGCAGATTTAAGAAAGGAAGGCAGTGCCTACGACTTAACATTAGCAGTTGGTATTCTTGTTGCTACCAAGCAAATTCAAGCCGAAGATTTAGAAGACTATCTAATTATGGGAGAATTGTCTCTAGATGGTAGTTTACAACCAATAAAAGGCGCTTTGCCAATTGCAATAAAAGCAAAAGAAGAAGGTTTTAAAGGTTTTATTTTACCAAAACAAAATGCTAAAGAGGCAGCCATTGTTAGTGATTTTAAAGTTTTTGGAATAGATAATATAAAGCAGGTTATTAATTTTTTCGATAAAGGTGAAAAAATAGAGCAGACCATAATAAACACACGCGAAGAATTTTATAAAAATCTTGACTATCCAGATTTTGATTTTGCAGACGTAAAAGGACAAGAAGGTATAAAACGTTGTATGGAAATTGCTGCAGCTGGAGGACATAATATTATTCTGGTTGGTCCTCCAGGAGCAGGAAAAACCATGTTAGCAAAGCGTTTGCCAAGTATTTTACCGCCAATGTCTTTAAAAGAAGCTTTAGAAACTACTAAAATTCATTCTGTGGTTGGTCGTGTAAAAGCAGATTCTGGATTAATGTCTCAGCGTCCTTTTAGAAGTCCACACCATACAATTTCTAATGTAGCACTTGTAGGAGGAGGCAGTTATCCACAACCTGGAGAAATCTCCTTATGCCATAATGGTGTTTTATTTTTAGATGAATTGCCCGAATTTAAACGCGAAGTGCTAGAAGTTATGCGACAGCCTTTAGAAGATAGAGAGGTTACCATTTCTAGGGCAAAATTTACAGTTACATATCCATCGTCTTTTATGTTGGTTGCGAGTATGAATCCTAGTCCTAGTGGTTATTTTAACGATCCAGATTCGCCAATAACATCTAGTCCTGCAGAAATGCAACGTTATTTAAGTAAAATTTCTGGACCATTATTAGATAGAATAGATATTCATATAGAAGTAACACCTGTACCTTTTGATAAATTGTCCGACGAGCGTAAAGGTGAATCTTCAATAGAGATTAGAAAACGAGTTACAGCAGCAAGAGAAAAACAAACTGAACGCTTTGCAGAGTCGGAAACTGTACATTATAACGCCCAAATGCATGTAAAACAAATTAGAACACATTGCAAGTTAGACGATGCATCTAAAACACTCTTAAAAACAGCAATGGAACGTTTAAATTTATCTGCTAGAGCTTACGATCGTATTTTAAAGGTATCAAGAACTATTGCAGATTTAGAAGATAGTAAAGAAATTAATGGTAGTCATATTAGTGAAGCCATTCAATATAGAAGTTTAGATAGAGAAGGTTGGTTAGGATAGTTTCTAGTAGTTAGTATTAAAGTTATTAGTTTAGACTATTAACCTTAAGTTTAGTCCAAATAAATAAATATAAAACACTTTTTTAGTATATTAACGTCTAAAAAAGATTTTTTTCTTTAAATTTAAAAACTATTAAATTGTATATCCGTAAATACTAATAATTGATAATTTTTCATTATCTTAATAAAAAAATACAGTTATAAATATTTTCAGTTTTACATCAGAATTTGATAGCGAATAATCCTGCCGTACTCACTTTAAAGAGGA
>NZ_JALZVX010000170.1 GCF_023299985.1 Lacinutrix sp.
GCATCCCAAATTTGAAAAGGACCATGTTGCCAGCCAAAACCAGCTTTCATAGCATCGTCAATTTTATATAATTCATCTGTAATTTCTGGAATACGATTTGAAACATATGCGAATAATGCAGCGAAACTTTTTCTGTAGAATTCACCAGCTTTATCTTTTCCTTTTACTAATACTTTAAAACGGTCTGCAACATTATCTATTGACTTTGTTAATTCTAAAGTCGCAAATTTTGCACGTTTAGCAGAACGGTATTCTAAAGTGTTTAAGTCTAAACTTAATATTTCTTTTTTGCCTTCTGCTGAAACGGTTTTTTTATAAAATCCTTGACCCGTTTTACTTCCTAACCATTTGTTTTCCATCATTGTGTTGACGAAATCTGGTAATTTAAAAAGCGCTAAACGTTCATCGTTTTTACAATTATCTGCAATACCATTTGCAACATGTACTAGAGTGTCTAGCCCAACAACATCAACAGTTCTAAAGGTTGCAGATTTTGGACGACCAATTACTGGTCCAGATAATTTATCGACTTCTTCAATAGTTAGATCTAAATCTTTAACTGCGTGAAACAAACTTTGAATACTAAAAATCCCGATTCTATTTCCTATAAATGCAGGTGTGTCTTTAGCAACTACAGATGTTTTTCCTAAGAATTGTTCTCCATAACCATTTAAGAAATCTAAAACTTCTGAAGACGTATCTGGTCCAGGAATTATTTCGAATAATTTTAAGTAACGTGCAGGATTAAAAAAGTGTGTTCCACAGAAATGCTTCTGGAAATCTTCACTACGACCTTCGTTCATAAACTTTATAGGAATGCCAGAGGTGTTTGATGTAATTAACGTACCTGGTGTTCTGTGTTTTTCAAGCTTTTCAAAAACCTGTTGCTTAATGTCTAGTCTTTCAACCACAACTTCCATAATCCAATCTACATCTTTTACTTTAGCAATATCATCTTCCAGATTTCCTGTAGTGATTCTATTAGCGAAAGCTTGACTGTAAATAGGTGAAGGTTTAGATTTTAAAGACGCTTTTAAAGCATCATTAACTAAACGGTTTCTAACCACTTTGTCTTCAAGCGTTAAACCTTTTGCTTTTTCTTTGTCGTTAAGTTCTCTAGGAACGATGTCTAATAATAAAACATCAACACCAATATTAGCAAAATGACAAGCGATACCGCTTCCCATAATTCCTGAACCTATAATGGCTATTTTTTTAATTCTACGTTTGCTCATCTTATTTTAAAATAGATTCTTTATTATATATTTTTTTATTGGAAATTAATTCGTTTATGGTGTCTGTGACCTCTTGGAAGTGTTTTAATTTTTCTTCAGAAACGTGTTTTTTTATAGTTTCGTTAAAAGTTATAACACGATCGCGAGAATATTCTCTTTTTTCTCTGCCAAATTCTGTTAAGTGTATTAAAACGCCACGACCATCTTCTGGGTTAGGTTTTCGTTCTATTAAACCTAGCTCATCCATTTTTTTTAAAATACGAGATAGACTAGTAGCTTCCATTCCCATAATTGGACCTAAAGAAGTTGAAGGTGTACCATTTTCTGGATCGATACTTAATAAGGTAAAACCAGTTGCCATTGTAGAATCGAATTTGGCGGCTTCTTCATTATACATTTTATTTACAGCTAACCATGTAGTGCGTAGTAAATAATCTATGGTTTTATCTTTCATTAAATTTAAATTCGTTTAGCATGAATTCAAATATAGCAAAAATTTATTATGCGTGCATAATAAATTTATAGAAATTTTAATTTTTTATAAAATTTAGTGAATTAAGATTTTATCATCTTACTCCATGAAGTATTGAAGTCTTTAGTAAATAAAACTTCACTTTTACTAGAATCTACTTTTGCCAACCATTTTTTTTGTTTTGGACTTAAGTAGGTTAATGGAGACTTTCTATTTCCTAAAGCACTATTTATTTTAGTTTTTTGAACTTGACTTAAAGGTAAGTATTTTAATTTACTATGTTGTAGATAATAGTCTTCATCTTTTTCAGCCCAAGTAAAATTACCACTATTACTTGCAGTTTGCATTTGATTAGCTTTAGCAAAGGTGTTTAATTCCTCTTTAGAGATTTTGGAGGCATTATATTTTACTTTTACAACTTCACCATTCATAAAACCTGCTTGAGTTAATAGCACACCTTCTTGCGAGCCTAATTGTTTTTCACCTGTCCAGAAACAGTACATTTTGTAATGTGCTTCTTTTATATTAGGTGTATTGTAATTGATGCTAAGTTCGCTTCCTAATATTTTTACATATCCAGGAATTGTTTTGTTTTCTTTTTTTAGTGCGTTAATTATTGCATTATATAAACCTTTTGCAGAATAGTCACTCGCAACTCTTTTTACAATATTTTCTCCATTTTTATTTACTATTCTCACTACAGGATTGTTCCAAGTGGGTTCATTATATTTTTGTAAAATCTTTAAATCTTTTCCTTTTTTATTATTAAAAATGGCAAGAGGAATAAATTCGTTTTCAATGGTTTCTGTCATTAAAGGATTGCTTAATACATTGTTCCCATAATTTACACAGGTTGAACAACCTGGAACTTCTTGAAATAATATTAAAATAGGCTTGTTTTCTTTTTCTGAAGCAGCAATTGCGTCATCATAATCACGATACCAACTTATTTTCCCTAATTCTTTTTCTTGATCTTTAGGATTTGTGCGCTCTTGCGCATTTATATTTTGAGAGACAACTATTACTAGTGAAAGTATTAATACTTTGAAAATATTTTTCATATTTCTAGATTTTAATTATATAAATTAAGTCTATTAAATATTTGAAATCTTACAGATAGAATGTTAAAACTAAGTTATGAAATAGTACTAAGGATTGTATATTTTATTATAGAGATCTATATAAATTTCTTTAATTACTTTACGTTTCATTTTCATTGTTGGTGTTAAATGTCCACCATCAATAGACCATTCGTCTGGTGTGAGTTCGAAACGCTTTATTTGTTCCCACTTTCCAAAATGTGTATTGCATTTATCTACTTCTAACTGAATACGGTCTTTAATTTCTTGAGAATTAGCTATAGCTTCTCCAGTTTTTTCAATGTTTTTATTTTTTCGGTCTATCCACTCTTTTATAAAGTGGAAATTAGGTTGAATTATAGCAGCAGGCATTTTTTCGCTTTCACCAACTACCATAATTTGTTCTATAAATCGAGATTGTTTTAACTCGTTTTCAAGAAGTGTTGGGATAACATATTTACCACCAGATGTTTTAAACATTTCCTTTTTACGTCCAGTAATTTTAAGAAAGCCATCTTGGTCTACATCACCTTTATCTCCTGTATGAAAGTACTCTCCAGTCATTACGCTTGCCGTTTTTTCTGGATCTTTATAGTAACCCATCATTACGTTTCGTCCTTTAATTAGGATTTCTCCATCGTTGGCTATTTTAATTTCTACACCATCAATAGGTTTGCCAACAGTTCCTAATTTAAAGTGCTTGTTTTTGTACATTTCTACAGATACTACAGGTGAGGTTTCTGTTAAACCATAACCTTGCATTATTTGCATTCCAGCCGCAGAGAAAATTCGTGATAATCTAGTTTGTAATGGAGCAGAGCCTGATACCATAGTAGCTAATTCTCCACCTAAAGCATCACGCCATTTACTAAATATTAATTTATTTGCGATGCTTAACTGTAAATTATACCAAGCTCCATTTTTACCATAAGGTTCCCATTGTTCTCCAAGCGCAATGGCCCAATGAAAGAGTTTACTTTTTATTCCAGTTAATTCTGCACCTTTAGCAAAAATCTTATCATAAACCTTTTCTAAGAGTCTTGGTACAACACTCATTAAATTAGGTTTTATTTCTTTAGCATTATCTCCAATTTTATCGATGCCTTCTGCAAAATAAATAGAAGCTCCAGCATGCTGGTATATGTATATAAGTACACGTTCGAAAATATGGCAAATAGGTAAGAAACTTAGTACTCTTGGGTTTTTTCCAGATAGAGGTAGTCTTTCTATACTGTTTAGAACATTACTTGTAATATTGTCGTGAGATAGCATGACACCTTTAGGCTTACCTGTTGTTCCAGAAGTGTAAATAATAGTTGCTAATTCTTCAGGTTTAACATTGTCTTTTCTTGCTTCTACGTCTACTTGGTTGGTTAAGTCTTTTCCGAGTTCGAATAATTCTGAATAATGCTTGCAGCCTTCAATATAGTCGAAAGAATACACTTCCTTTACTTTAGTATTAGCTTGTACTTTTTTTACTTTATTGTAAACTTCTAAATCTGAAACAAAGCAATAAATAGATTCACTGTGGTTTAATACATACTCATAATCTTCTGCACAGATAGTTGGGTAAATGGGTACATTTTGTGCACCAACTTGTAAAACACCAATATCCATAATATTCCATTCTGTTCTATTAGTTGAAGAAATTACAGCAATTTTATCGTTTTTATTAATTCCTAATTTTAATAAAGCACGACTTACAGCGTTGGATTTGTCTAAATATTCTTTAGTTGACATTGGAGTCCATTTTCCATCGTATTTAGTTACTAAGGCAGCTTCTAAATTGTGTTTTTCTAACTGATAATAAGGAAAATCGAAAAGGCGTGTTATCTCTGTCATACTTTTATTTGAGGTTAGGAATACTAATATAAACCTTTAATGTTGTAATAAATTACTTGTTTCTTCCTGCTTTTTTACTTCGGATAAATAAAAACAATTTAACCAATTTAGACGACGTTATAAATTTATTTTTGATATTAGTTCTGCAAAGTAAGGATTTTTAAATCTATTTCAAATATGAAATAAAAAAGGAGCTGTTAAAAAACAGCTCCTTTGCTAATTGATTTTAGCATGAATTTGTGTTGTAAATAAGTTTATTTAATAACTAACTATTTTAAATGAATCCCTTAACTTTCATTTAACTAAATAAATTTAACATAAATTCTATGTAAATATAATTAGTTTAAATTAATTGTAGATGTAAAAAATCGTAATATCTACTATTTTAACTATATTTTAATAAACTCATTTTTATTTTCAGAATAAGTTTTTGGTGATTGATTCATAAAATACTTAAATTCTTTAGCAAAATGAGAAGCATCATGGAAGTTATACATTTCTACTATATCTTTAAGCTTTAATTCTTTCTCATTATATTTCTTAATTAACATGTTAAATCTGTGAAGTCTAGCATATTTTTTTGGAGTTAAACCTACCATTAACTTAAATTTAGTTTCTAGTGTTTTTTGAGAAACAGGTATTTTTTCTAAAAGATCGTTAATTGAAATTTGTCCTGCTTTTTGATTGATTATGGCTAAAGCTTTATCTACATTATCAGTATGATTGTTAATAGTAAGAGGTTGTTTTTTTATTAAAGTTTCTAAAGCTTTAAGTGCTTCATTACCTTTTAGTTTTTTTGCAAAAAAAATATTTAATGTGTTGCAGAGTGGTTTAGAAAATTCGCTTAAAGCTATATGTTTATCATTAATAATAGAGACATCTAATTGTGTTAGCTTATAAAGAGTTGTTGGATGAAACACTATGCCGCAGCATTTTGTTTCTTGATCTATATTTAAAAGGGAGGTTTTTTTAGTTTGACCAGTTACAATAAGTCCTTTAGCATTATATATTTTATTCTCTACTGTTAATTTGTGCATACCTTTACATGTGTATGCCATGGAGTGCTTTCCTAAAGGAAGTACTTTACCTTCAAAAGGTAAAGACGATTTTAATACTTTTAGTTCAAAAAACGCTTCAATTAGGTGAGATGAATCTGTGCTCTTATAAGCATTATAGATCATAAATTTGTGGTTGGTTGCAATTTATTAATTAATTAGCAACACAAAAGTACAATTTTTCTTACTTAAACATTAACGAAACACAATTTTTAACGTTTAGTTTTTTCTACCCACAACCTTGCATTTACAAAAGCCTCTAGCCATGGAGACACATCATCTTTTCTATTTTTAGGATAGTTTGCCCAATTCCATTGAAAAGTAGAGCGCTCAATATGTGGCATTGTAACTAAATGTCTTCCTGTTGTATCGCAAAGCATTGCTGAGTTAAAGTCTGATCCGTTTGGGTTATTTGGGTAGCCCTCATAACCATATTTTGCTACTATATTGTATTCTTTTTCTTCTTTTGGTAAGTTAAACTTTCCTTCACCATGAGAAATCCAAACACCAAGTGTAGTACCTTCTAAAGTAGATAACATCACAGAATTGTTTTTTTGAATTGCTACAGATGTAAATGAACTTTCATGTTTTTTAGAGTCGTTGTGTACCATTTTTCCATGAGCATCATGCTCTGGATTAATAAGATCTAACTCCATAAATAACTGACAACCATTACAAATACCAATAGAAAGGGTGTCCTTTCTTTTAAAGAAATCATTGATTACTTTATTTGCTTTATCATTATATTTTATTGCACCAGCCCAACCTTTTGCAGAGCCTAAAACATCAGAATTTGAAAAGCCACCAACAGCACCTAAAAACTGAATATCTTCTAATGTTTCACGACCAGAAATTAAATCTGTCATGTGTACATCTTTAACATCAAAACCTGCTAAATACATAGCATTTGCCATTTCTCGTTCTGAGTTAGATCCTTTTTCACGAAGTATTGCCGCTTTTGGTCTTGAGTTTCCAATTACAGGAAGTTTTCCTGTAAAATGTTTTGGAAAAACATATTTTAAAGGCTGATTTTTATAATTGTTAAAACGTGCTTCAGCTAAATTGTTTGCAGTTTGTTTTTGATCTAAAAGAAAAGAGGTTTTGTACCACATATCTCTTAAACGCGACACTGTCATTGTAAAAACTTCAGTTTCATTAATGATGCTTAGGACATCACTTTCTGTAACCTTTCCTATGTTGAAGAACTCAATGTTAGCATCTGCTAAAACTTTTTCTATTGAAGCATCTTTAGCTTGAAAAACGATTCCTGCGTTTTCACCAAATAATACTTTGCAAGAGTCTTTTTGCTTTAAAGCTGTAATATCTAATTCGGCTCCAATATTATTATCTGCAAAACATAATTCTAATAAAGTTGTAATTAATCCACCAGAAGCTACATCATGACCAGCAATAATTTGTTCGTCTTTTATTAATTTCTGAATCGTGTTAAATACATTTTTTACAAATGCAGAGTTTGTAACATTTGGTGCATCATTTCCAATAGTATTTAAAATCTGTGCAAAAGAACTTCCACCTAATTTAAAATCGTCTTGAGATAAATTAATATAATAAATGTCTCCAGCATCCTTTTGTAAAAGAGGCTCAACAACTTTAGAAATTTCGTTGCAATTTCCAGCAGCAGATATCACAACTGTTCCTGGAGAAATAACTTCTTCGTTAGGATATTTTTGTTTCATTGATAAAGAATCTTTACCAGTTGGAACATTAATACCTAAATCTATAGCGTATTCTGAGATTGCTTTTACAGCTTCGTATAATCTAGCGTCTTCTCCTTCATTTTTACAAGGCCACATCCAGTTAGCAGATAACGATATGCTTTGCAATCCATCTTTTAAAGGTGCCCAAATAATATTGGTTAATGCTTCTGTAATACTATTACGACTTCCAGCGACAGGATTAATTAATCCTGAAATAGGCGAGTGGCCAATAGAAGTAGCAATACCTTCTTTTCCTTTATAATCCAGTGCCATAACACCAACATTGTTTAGTGGTATTTGTAAAGGCCCAACACATTGTTGTTTGGCAACTTTACCACCTACACAACGGTCTACTTTATTTGTTAACCAATCTTTACATGCAACCGCTTCAAGTTGCATTACTTGGTCTAAATAATTATAAAACTCATCTGGATTGTATGATATGCCACCATAATTTCTATCTACTGTAACATCGTTTAATATGGTTTTTGGAGAACTACCAAACATATCTTCTAAAGCTAAATCCATAGGTTTATCACCTTTGGTTTTAGACTCGAAAGTAAAACGGTTATTAGCCGTTACATCTCCAACTGTATAGATTGGTGAGCGTTCTCGTTCTGCAATTTTATTTAGAGTGTCTAAGTGTTTTTCTGCAATTACTAATCCCATGCGTTCTTGAGATTCGTTACCTATTATTTCTTTTGCAGATAATGTTGGATCTCCAACAGGTAAAGCATCTAAGTTTATTTTTCCACCAGTATCTTCTACTAATTCTGATAAGCAATTTAAGTGTCCACCAGCTCCATGATCATGAATAGAAACAATAAAATTTTCTTCACTTTCAACCATTCCACGAACTGCATTTGCTGCTCGTTTTTGCATTTCTGGATTAGAACGTTGTACAGCATTAAGCTCTATACCTGAAGCAAATTCTCCAGTATCTGCACTAGAAACGGCTGCTCCTCCCATTCCAATACGGTAGTTTTCTCCACCAAGAATAACAATTTTATCTCCTTTTTGAGGCGTATCTTTTAAAGCTTGGTCTGCTTTGCCATAGCCAATTCCTCCAGCTTGCATAATTACCTTATCGAAACCTAATTTTCTGGAATCTTGTTCATGCTCAAACGTTAATACAGAACCACAAATTATAGGCTGTCCAAATTTGTTTCCAAAATCTGAAGCACCATTACTCGCTTTAATTAAAATATCTACAGGAGTTTGGTATAACCAATCTCGTGCTTCCATTTTCTGTTCCCATGGTCTATTATCTTCTAAACGAGAGTAAGACGTCATGTAAACCGCTGTTCCTGCTAGTGGCAAAGATCCTTTTCCGCCTGCAAGTCTATCTCTAATTTCTCCTCCAGAGCCTGTTGCTGCACCATTAAAAGGTTCAACGGTTGTTGGGAAATTATGTGTTTCTGCTTTTATTGAGATTACAGAGTCGTAATCTGAAGTGGTGTAAAAATCAGGTTTATCTGCTGTTTTAGGTGCAAACTGTTCCACTTTAGGGCCTTTTATAAAAGCAACATTATCTTTATAAGCTGAAACAATATCGTTTGGAAATTGTTTTGATGTTTCTTTAATTAATTTAAATAATGAAGTCGGTTTTTCTTCACCATCGATAATAAAAGTTCCATTAAATATTTTGTGTCTACAGTGTTCACTATTTACTTGTGAGAACCCAAATACTTCAGAATCTGTTAATGGTCTTCCTATTTTTTTTGATACACCTTCTAAGTATTCAATCTCTTCATTATTTAATGCTAAACCTTCTTGTTTGTTATATGCAGCAATATCTTCAATATCAAGAATAGCTTCAGGTTTAATATCTATTGTAAATGACTCTTGATTTAAGCTGTTATATTTTTCAGAAATCATAGGATCGAAACCTTTGAAATCTTGAGCACAACTTTCAAATTCTTCAATTCTCTCTATGCCTTCTATTCCCATATTCTGTGTAATCTCAACAGCATTGGTACTCCAAGGCGTAATCATGGCAGCACGTGGACCAATAAAAAAAGCGTCAAGAGACGCAGTGTTTATTTTTGGCTGGTTGCCAAATAACCATGTCAGTTTTGAGATGGTTGAAGTTGATAATTCTTTTGTTGCTTGAACAGCAAAGAGTTTACTGTTTTGGTTTCCGAAGAAATGAATCATTTTATAGAAGTTTGAAGTTATTTTTAAAAGAGCAAATTTAGGTCTTTTAGTTAGATTTTTTTATTAAAATGAAGACTTAATTTATGAGTTATCCACGTGGTTATTAACCAAAAAAAAGCGATTCAAATAGAATCGCTTTTTTAAAATATGTTTATTTAAGAAATTATCCTTTAATTAATTTTTTAGAAATACTTCCGTTTGATGTTTTTAACTTTAAAATGTAAACACCTTTGTTTAATCTAGAGACACTAACTTCTTTATTTGATGGTGTAACGTTTCCTTGTAAGATTTTCTTTCCTAAAATATCGTAGATTTCAAAAGGTGTATTTTGTTTTACTTCAATATTTAATAGGTTACCATTAATTGGGTTAGGATAAATTTTAAATGTATTTATTTCAAAATCTCTAGTACTCAATGTTTGTGTGTGAGTACCTAAATCTGTACATGTGTTTGATGCAGATTGGATCCATTCATTTATATCGAAAATAGTGTTTCCTCCAGCAATATTAGAATTTCTTACTAATGTTGTATTAGATGCATAAGTTGTATTATCGCCTAAAACACCTAGAATATCTATAAGTGTTCCATTTTTAAATAAGCCAACAGCATCGTTTCCATTAAATCCTGTTATGGTGTTATTTAGATCATCTACAACAGTCGTGCAAACTGCTAAAGCTCCATTTGCAATGACATAAACATTATTATTTATAATAGAGGTTCCAGAAGGAAAGCTATAAGTTGCAGTCCAGGCAGCATTTCCGTTAGAACTTAATCTCAATTCATAAATAGATAAATCTGTAATATCTACTCCAGTAAAATTGGCGATTTCTAATGCTTTGTTGTTTGATGATCCTTCCATATATTCCGAAAAGAATAAGTCGTTAGCTGAAGAACTTCCTGCTAATGTTGTACCAGATGCAGCTACACTTTGAGCAGAGGCATTGTCTGATCCATCCTTAGCTAAAATTGTAAAACTATAAGTTGTTTCTGGCGATAAGCCTGTAACAGTAAAAGTAGTTGCAGCAGAATTTGTTGTGGTGTAAAAAACACCATCTACGTAAACGTCGTAAGTTGTTACAGCTGTATCATCTGTAGAAGCTGTCCATGATAAATCTATAGTAGATGTTGTAGGATTAGAGGTTGATAAATTTGTTGGAATTGTTGGTGCTTGTGTGTCTGCCATCGGATTCCAAATCATATCAGCATATTCTGGATGGTCTACAAATGGATTAGCGTTTCCTTGAAAATTATAAGCCTCATCGTTTCTTACGCGTTCTCTTTCATCTACTGGATCTATGTTATTGTGCCAATCTAATAATGTTGTAATTGCCCAAGGAAAAAATACTTCGTCGTTGGTGCCATTAAACATATCGAAACTAGTGTAGCCATCAACAGTATCTTCATAACGCGTTGCAAAATACAATAATGCTCTAGCTATGTCTCCTTTAAATTCGTCTATAGGTTCAAAAACAACACCACTGTATCCAACGGCTGCACTTGAGCCTCTTTGAGATCCGTTTAATGATGTAAAATTTGGTGAAGCAACATCTGCAAATGGTAAACTTCCTCTAAAATTATTTACTCTACCATCTGTTGGTATAACATGGTGTATATCACTCTGCATTGGAAAAGCACTATTAAAAGAAGATTGTGGTACTAAATGTTCTCTATTGTAACAGTC
>NZ_JALZVX010000171.1 GCF_023299985.1 Lacinutrix sp.
CGTTTTGAGCCATCAATAACAAAAATCTTGTCTAAATTAAAACCTACTGTTTGTGCGTAACTAGAAATAGCATCGCGTAAGGTTCCAGATTCTAATGGTGTTTGCTTGTTAAATAATGGCACTATTAATCTTGAGTAAAACAAATTCATAAATAGAGTAAACACAGCTATTAAAAGCCAAGCATATAACCAAAACGTGCTTCCTGTGGTTTGGTAAAACCAAGTTAATAAAGCTAAAATGCCACCACCAATTACAATAGACATTAACCAGCCTTTTATTTTATCTAGTACAAAAAGTTTTTTTGTGGTTTTATTAAATCCAAATTTCTCTTCGATTACAAAAGTTCTGTAATAGTCAAAAGGTGTGGATAGTATATCGCTTCCTAACATAATAATACCAAAAAAAATGAGAGTTATTAGTATATCGTTAGCTGTAAAATTCCTCGCTAATTTGTCTATAAATGCAAAGCCATCTAAAAAGAAAAACGCTAAAGTTGTAAGCAAAGAAAAACTAGCAGTTATAATAGAAAATTTATAATTCGTTTTTTTATAGTCTTGAGATTTTTGGTATTCTTCAGTATTGTAAACATCGTTTAAAGCTTCTGGAAGAGAATCGTTGTAGTGCTTAGCATTTAAAGCATCTAAAATTTGATCGACTATAAAGCTAATAATTAGGATTGTAATAAGTATATAGAATAGAGTAGTTGGAGTCATGTTATATTATGAATTGTCACTTTTGTTTGAAGTATTACTATTTAAAACCGCGTTGTCTTTTAGCTTCAAAAACAAGAATTCCAGCAGCTACAGATACATTCATAGAATCTATTGCGCCTTGCATTGGAATACTAATGTTTTGTTTTGCAGCATCTCTCCAAGCTTCACTTAATCCTGTCGCTTCTGTGCCAACAATAATTGCACTTGGTTTTGTGTAATCTTGTTTGTGATAATCCTGAGATTCCTGTAAAATAGCCGAAAAAATATTTATGCTTTTAGCTTTTAAAAAAGAAATTATATCTTTAGTAGATCCTGTAGCAATTTGGTTTGTAAACAGGCAACCAACGCTAGAACGTATAATATTAGGATTGTATAAATCGGTTTTTGGATTTGCTATAATTACAGCATCAACATTTGCTGCATCAGCTGTTCGTAAAAGAGCTCCAATATTCCCTGGTTTTTCGGGAGCTTCGGCAACTAAAATTAATGGGTTATTGTTTCTAAAATTTAAGTCTTCTATGTTATTTTCTTTACTTTGAGCTATAGCAATAATACCTTCGGTAGTTTCTCGATAAGCTATTTTAGTATAAACATCTTTACTTACTTCTATAACTTCGATTGTATTTAAAGCAAGAGCAGTAAGTTTTTCAATAGAAAACAATTCAGCATAAAATAGAATTGTTTTAATTTGGTAATCACCTTGTATTGCTAATTCAATTTCGCGGGCGCCTTCAATAATAAACAAACCTGTTTTTTTACGTTCGCGAGATTTTTCTTTTAATAAAACAATTTGTTTTATTAATGTGTTTTGAGTACTATTTATTTGTTTGTTAATCATTTAACTAAAAAAAATCTTATATTTATAGGTGAAACAAATTTACGCTAAATACCTTGTTTGGTAATGAAATTATTTAAGGTTTTTATAACCTTTTTCTTTTTTCATGATCTATTAAAAAACTAAGAAGTAGGAATATCTGCTTTTTAGTTGTTATAGTATTATCAATCAATCAATCAATCAATCAATCAATCAATTAATTAATTAAGCCAAAACGAACACCAACCATTATGAAAAAAATTACATTACTATTTATTTTAATTGCGTTTAATTATTCATTTTCTCAAATGACTATAAATGATGCTTTTACAACTCAACAACTTATTGAAGACCAGTTAATAGGTAATCCAAATTTTCCAACCTCTAACTTTATCTCAAGTACAGGAACAGATTTTGGGAGCGTTAATGGTCTTGCAGCTTTTAATTCTAATGGTGCAGATATAGCTTTTAGTCAAGGTATTGTGTTGAGCACAGGAAATGTACTTTCAATTCCTGGTGCAAATATAACTGTAATAAGTGAAGGCGGTAATTCATGGCCTGGAGATACTGATCTTGAAAGCGCAACATCTGTTAACAATACTAATAACGCCTCTTTTATTCAGTTCGATTTTGTAGCTCAAGTAGAAGCCATTAGTTTAGATTTTATTATGGCTTCTGAAGAGTATGGTACTTTTGAATGTGGCTTCCCAGATACGTTTGCTTTTTTTTTAACAGACTTAACAAGTGGAGTAACAATAAACATAGCAGTAGTTCCAGGAACGGTAACTCCTATTTCAATTTTTACTGTTCGTGGTGGTGGAAATAATGATTGTAACCCAGTAAATGACTCTTATTTTGATAGGTATAATTTTGATGTCTCTGCTGCTACAGCCAATCCAGACTATATAATACCCGAAATTTCACCAATAAATTTTAATGGACAAACTGAAGTGTTTACGCTTATGGGAAATTTAGTTATTGGTAATAATTATAGGATTAAAATTGTTATAGCTGATGCCTCAGATACTGCGTTTGATAGTGCTTTATTTATAAGAAAAAGTTCTTTTGGTGCAGTGCCTTTAATGGAACAAGAACCTAGTGATATTGTTATTGTAGACAATGATAATGATGGATCTTCTGTTTTTAATTTACGCGTAAATGAGCCACAAATGTTAGGAAGTGTAGATACGTCTATTTATTCTTTTGGTTTTGACTATTACACAACTTTGGCAGATGCAGAAGCAGAAACAAATGCCATTTCCAATCCAGAAGCTTATACAAACACTGCAGATCCAGAGACAGTTTATGTAAATATGAGAAATACTTTTACAGATATGTTTATTACCAATAGCTTTAAAATAGCAACAGATCCTGCATTATTAAGTGTTGAAGATTTTATATTAGATCAAGTGAAGGTTTATCCTAATCCTGTAGTAGATAAACTGCAAATTAGTAACCAAGATGGTGCAATTACTGGTGTAGAAATTTATAATATTCGCGGTCAATTAGTAACATCTCTTACAAATGATTCAACTAATACTTTAGAGATTAATTTCGAGAGTTACACTAAAGGTGTTTATTTAGTTAGGCTTATCTCTAATCAAGGAAGTAGTTATAGAAGAATTATTAAATAAATAATATAATATTTCGAAAATAGAAAAAGCTTTTAGTAATAACTAAAGGCTTTTTTACTTGAAACCTCTTTGTCTTTTAGTTTCGAAAACAAGAATTCTTCAGCTACAGAAATATTCATAGAATCTATTGCGCTTTGTATTGAGATACATATTCTGTTTAGCTGCTTGTCTCCAAACGTTTCTAAGTTCTGTAGCCTCTGTGTCAACAACAATAACTGTTGGTTTTGTATAATTTTGTTTGATAACGAAATGACTTAGGGTTTTAATACAATATTTTTCATTTTCATCATCTATTAAAAAACTAAGAAGTAGGAATATCTGTTTTTTAGTTGTTATAGTATTGTCAATCAATAACTAATCCTAATACCGAACACTATGAAAAACCAATTACTACTATTTTTCGCTTTATTATTTTCATTTTACAGTTTTGCTCAAATTGCAAACCAACCAACGCCATTAGAAGTTTGTGACGATGCTATACAAGATGGCATTACTCAATTTGACTTAACGATTAAGAATTTAGAAATTTTAGGGAACCAAAATTCAAATAATTTCTCAGTATCGTATCATTCTAGTCAAATGGATGCCGATACAAATATAAATCAATTATCAAGTCTATATACAAATACATCAAACCCAGAAACCGTTTTTGTAAGAGTAGAGGAGTTGAGTACTGGTGGTTTTGATACTACAATTTTAAATTTGTTTGTAAATCAAGCTCCTAATATATTTTCTCCAACTCCACTTGTGGTTAATGATGATGATAATGATGGTTTTGCAGATTTCGATTTAACTATAAAAGATGCTGAGATTACTTCAGGAAACGAAACTTACACTGTAAGCTATTTTGAAACTAGTATAGATGCAGATACTAATACCAATCAATTATTGTCTACTTATACTAATATTATCGCTAATGCTCAAACTGTATATTTTAGAGTAGAAGAGACTTTTAATGGTTGTTATACACTTGGTACTCTGGATCTTTTAACAGAATATGGCGCTTTTCAAGTTAATCCTGCTACGCTTTCAGCATGTAACGATTCTACTACTATTATATTCGATTTAACTTCAGCAAATCAATATATACTAGATGGTTTGATACAAAACGATTATACAATTGCTTATTACGAAGTGTATGATTTCGCATTAACACAATCTAATGCAATTGTAATTGCATCTGCATATAATTACAGTCCTAATATTCCTATTGTTTATGCAGGAGTTACAGAAACAGCAACAGGAGAATATGTTATTACAACAATAAACCTTAATGTTAATCAATTACCAATTGTAGATTTGGGTGATGATATTGCAGGATGTGATGGCACATCTATAGTATTAAATCCAAATTCAAATATAAATCAATCTAACTTTATTTTTCAATGGAGCACAGGTGAAACTACACCAGAAATTGTTGTAACAACAGCTGGAACGTATACAGTAACAATTACAAATCCTACAACAGGATGTACAAATTCAGGAAGTTCTACAGTATTAATAGGTTCTATTTTTGCAATAGGAACGCCTCAAGATTTATTTTCTTGTGGAGCAAATTCGGTTTTCGATTTAACTTCTACATTACCAGAGATATATAATGGTACAGACCCAAATACGGTAATTATAGGATTTTATGAGTCTCAACAAGACGCATTTAGTAATGTAAATGAAATTCAAAATTTAACTAATTACACCTCTAATTCAGATTCTCAAACTATTTTTGTTTCAGGTATTTTCAATGGAAATCAAGTTGGATGTCCTTCTAATACCTCTTTTAACTTAATAACAGAAAACTGTCCAACATCAGTAGTATGTGGACAACCAGTAACAAGTTCTTTCTGCTATTCAAATAACGAAACACTTCAGTATGCTTATACAAGTAGTGATGGTTCTCCATTACAATTGGTTATTGTTTCTGGTCAAGTAGAAAATAATTTCGATGAATTAATTGTTTTAGATTCGGACGGAACTACCAATTTAAATGCTGCTTCGCCATACGGAAACACAGGAGATGTTACTAACTTAACATTTGCATCTACAGGAGACACTATAACAATTTATGTAGATTCAGATGGAAGTATTGATTGTCCAGGTAATAACTACAGTACAATAGACTATGTTGTAAGTTGTTTAGATACTACTGCAATTCCAAACTGTAATGCTGTTTTAACAACACCTCAAGATTTAGCAGTAGATGTAAACGAAAATGTGGATTTTTCATGGACACCTGCAACTGTATTTGTTACAGGTTACTTTCTAACAGTTGTTGATGCTACAGGAGAAATTGTATTAGATATGGTAGATGTAGGTAATGT
>NZ_JALZVX010000172.1 GCF_023299985.1 Lacinutrix sp.
CGTTCCAAATTTGGAACGGTTTATTTAATAATATTAAAGGATATTTTTATTTTAATCTAATGGTTGTACTTCCTAATTTTTATCCATGGTAAAATACACTTATAAAACAGGCTCTATTTGTTACTATTTCTCTACTTATTTTTAAATACGCATAGTTGCTTTTATTATTTGTATCTAATGCAGAATAAATTTTAAGGTTCTCATTATTTATTTCAAAAAATCAAAGAATTATATCCATTTTTATTGTTGATAATCAAATTGTTAGCGTATTTTAGATAAAATGCTTAAATCTCTATTAAATTTATTTTTTCCTAAAGTTTGTTTAACGTGCCAATTACAGCTTATGGACAACGAAAAATACTTGTGTACAAACTGTAGGCATTCGCTACCGCTTACTAATTACCACCTAAATCGAGATCCTTTTATTTCCAAATCGTTTTATGGAAGAGCAAAAATTGAAACTGGTACTGCTTTACTTCATTTTGAAAAAAAAGGAATCACGCAGCAATTAATACATCAACTAAAATATAAAGAACAACAACAAATTGGGATCTTTTTAGGCACTTGGTTAGGAACAGAACTAAGCAATTGCGAAGCATATTCTAATATAGATATTGTGATTCCTGTACCACTACATAAAAAAAAATTAAGAAGTAGAGGTTACAATCAAGTTGCAAAATTTGGTAAGGAAATTGCAACTGCTTTACAAGCAGATTATATAGATAATGTATTGTTAAAAGTAACAAACACATCTTCTCAAGTAACTAAAAACAGGTTTTCTAGATGGACAGGAAAAAACGACTCTTTTGCTTTAAATAATGCACAACAAATAGTTGGAAAACACATTCTTTTAGTGGACGATATTATTACAACTGGTGCTACTCTAGAAGCCTGCATGCAAGAACTTAACAAAGTCGAAAATTTAAAAATTAGCATTGCTACTATGGCTATAGCTTAATACCATTAATGGTTTAGTATAAAAAGTTAAATTCTTTGTAATACAGTATTTAAAACAATACTATTTGTGTTATTTTGCAAACAATTAATTATAGTATGCAAAACCGGTTTTATAATATTTTATTTTTTATTTCTATAGCACTAATTATTGCTAGTTGTGCTAATAGAGGAACACCAAGTGGTGGAGAAAAGGATATTTTACCACCAGAAATAGTAAAGTCTGAACCAGAAAATTACACTACAAATTTTAATAGTAAAGAAATTAGAATTTATTTTAATGAGTATATAAAAACAAAAGACTTAAGTAAGCAATTGGTAATTTCACCTCCAATGAAAACGCAACCAGATATTACACCTCTTGGCTCTGCTAGTAAATACATTACCATTAAAATTTTCGACACACTACAGCCAAATACAACGTATGCTTTTAATTTTGGAAATAGTATTGTAGATAATAACGAAGAAAATGCATTTAAATATTATAGGTATGTTTTTTCTACAGGATCTTATATTGATTCGCTTTCTGTAAAAGGAAGCATTAAAGATGCATTAATTTCTGAGGTAGATGATTTTGTCTCGGTTGCTTTATACGAAGTAGATTCTACCTACTCAGATTCTTTAATATACAAAACACAACCAAATTATATTACCAATACGCTAGATAGCACTACCTCTTTTAAAGTTGAAAATATAAAAGCAGGTAAATACATGCTTCGTGCTTTAAAAGATAGAAATGGTGATAATAAATTTCAGCAAAAAACTGAAAAAATAGCATTTTACGAAACGCCTATTACACTACCTCAAGATACTTCTAAAACTTTTGAGCTTGAATTATTTGCCGAAAAACCAAACTATAGAGCATCTAAGCCTAGCCTTGTAGCTGGCGAAAAAATAATTTTTGGATACGAAGGCGACTATAAAAACACTAAAATAGAATTACTCTCTAAAGTAACCGATAGCTTTAAAGGACGTTATTTTAAAGATGAAAAAGCCGATTCGCTTTTATACTTTTACAACCCGAAATTAAAAGTAGATTCGCTAATTTTTAAAGTTACCAATCTTAAAGCAATCGATACGTTTACTGTAAAAATAAAAGATAAAGAAAGAGATTCTTTAGTAGTACAAGCTAACCCAAAAGGAAATATTGGTGTAGAAAAAGACTTTTTTATAAGCTCTAATATTCCTTTTGAGAAAATAGATGAAACTAAAATTACTATTCGCGATAAGGATTCTGCTCTTGTAGATTTTAAAACAGAATATGATAGCCTAAAAAACAACTATGCTGTTAAATTTAATAAAACTCAAGACAATAAATACAAAATAATAATACTTCCAGATGCATTAACCGATTTGTTTGAAAACACAAACGACACACTTAATTACAGTGTTAAAACGCTAACAGAATATAAATATTTTAACTCAAGAATTATTTTAGAGAATGCAAAATATCCAGTAATTGTACAACTTACAGATTCTAAATATAAAGTAGTAGCAGAACAATATATAGAAAAACCGCAACCTGTAGATTTTAGATATTTAGACCCTAAAGATTTTTATTTACGTGTTATTTATGATAGCAATAAAAACGGCAAATACGATACTGGAGATTACCTAAAAGGCATCCAACCAGAACGCGTAAGTTATCATCCAGATGTTATTGAAGGTACTGCAGGATTCGAGGAAGTAACAACGCTTAAACTGTTAGATTAAAAGTATCTTTATCGTTTAAAAAACCTAAATGTCTTCTGTTTTTTTCGATGTGCATTTTATGCAATATTACCATCTCTGTAGTTTCTTTATTACTATTTTCTAAGGTTAATTTTTCGCCTAAAACATTATAAACGGCAGAGTGTCCTGGATATTCATAATTGTTCCCATCTAAGCCTACTCTATTAACACCAACGCAATAACTCATGTTTTCTATAGCTCTAGCTTTTAGTAAGGCATCCCAAGCTGCTATTCTTGCTTTTGGCCAATTAGCAACGTAAAGTAACACATCGTATTCTTCTACATTTCTAGACCAAACAGGAAAGCGAAGATCGTAACATATTTGCGGACAAATTTTCCATCCTTTATACTCTATAATTACTTTCTCTTTACCAGCAGTAAAAATTTTATCTTCTCCAGCAAGCGAAAATCCATGTCTTTTATTGTACTGTATTATTTCGCCATTTGGTTTTACAAAAAGTAACCTATTATAATATTTACTTTTTTCTATTACAGCAATACTACCAACAATTGAAGCTTGTTTTTGTTTGGCTAAATCTTGCATCCAAGCTACAGTTTCACCTTCCTTAGTTTCTGCAATAGCTTTGGCATTCATATTAAAACCAGAGGTAAACATTTCTGGTAATACAATAATATCTACCTGCTGTGAAATAGCTTCTATTTTAGTTCTAAAATTAATTCTATTTTGAACAGCATTTTCCCAAACTAGATTAGATTGAATTAACACTATTTTTAATTGGTCTTGCATACTTTTTATATTGTATTAATAATTGCTGCTGCTTGTTTAATAGTATCGTCTGTTTTTGCAAAACAAAAACGCAATACTTTATCATCTTTATTATTATCGTTAAAAACCGATAATGGTATTGATGCTATACCATTATCTATGGTTAGTCGTTTTGCGAAATCCACATCGTTTTCTTGAGTAATTTTAGAGAAATCTAGCACCTGAAAATAGGTTCCTTTTGCAGGCTCAAAATTAAATCGCGAGTCTTTTACTAAACTTAAAAATAAATCTCTTTTTGCTTGAAAAAATCCTGATAATTCTAAATAATTATTCGGTTCTTTTAAATAAATTGCTAATGCTTTTTGAGTTGGATGGTTTACACTAAACACGTTAAATTGATGTACTTTTCTAAACTCGTCCATTAGCACTTTTGGCGCACAACAATACCCAACTTTCCATCCTGTGTTATGAAATGTTTTACCAAAAGAAGCTGTTATAAAACTTCGTGATTTTAAACCAGGATATTTACATGCACTTTGGTGTTTTAAACCATCAAAAATAATATGCTCGTAAACTTCATCGCTTAACACAATACAATTTGAATTTTCTGTTAGCTTTTGCAATGCTAACATATCTGCTTCAGAAAACACAGAACCACTTGGATTTTGTGGTGTGTTTATAATAATCATTTTTGTTTTACTTGAAAAATGTGTAGCTACTTCTTCCCAATCCACTTTATAATGTGGTGCATTTAATTGTATAGAAATGGTTTTTCCTCCATTAACTTCAATAGCAGGTTCGTAGCAATCGTAAGCTGGACGAAAAATTATTACTTCATCATTTTGCCTAACAAAAGCAGAAATTATAGTATAAATTGCCTGTGTAGCTCCTACTGTTACTGTAATTTCAGAATTGGGATTATAGCTCGATTGATATAGCAAATCCATTTTATTAGCAATTGCTTCTCGCAATTCCATACTACCAGGCATTGGTGCATATTGGTTGTAACCAGAATTCATGGCTTGCGATACTAAATCGATTAGTTTTTGGTCGCTTTTAAAATTAGGAAAACCTTGAGATAAGTTAATTGCATTATGCTTATTTGCTAATGCACTCATAACAGAGAAAATAGTTGTGCCAACATTTGGAAGCTTAGATTGGTGTTTCATGTTCTAAATATAACTAGAAATTTAAAAATGTTTTACTCCGAATGTCACAAATATAAATATGTTGAGCATCTTCCTTAAGTTAAAGGAAGTTGGCTTTTAAATAAAAATTAAAAAAAGTAAAGAAACCTCCACCTAAATTCCGACACAATCGGGAACATCAAAATAAAGAAATAAAGAGCGAAGGAATGTCGATGCAAAGCAAAGCTTTAAGCACGAAATTCCGAAAGCGAATGGCACTTTAGTGATTTCCTATTTTGATTGTGATTTTTTGGTTCGTTTTGTATCAAGACAAAATGAACAAACAAATTTTTCAAATTCATGAGCAGTATATTCACTTCATTTTAAAAACCTATTTGTTTTGAGTATATTGTTGAACTATTAAAAAAATATAACTATGAAATTCTTAAAATTCCTTTTACTTCTTATTACAATTAATGTTTCTGCACAACAAGGTGGCATGTGGATTCCTTCACTTTTAGAAGGCATGAACGAAGACGAAATGACCAACCTTGGTAGTAAATTAACTGCAAAAGACATTTACGATGTAAATAATTCAAGCCTTAAAGATGCTATTGGACATTTTAATGGTGGTTGTACAAGCGAAATAATAAGTGATCAAGGTCTAATTTTAACAAATCATCATTGTGGATTCTCGCAAATACAGTCGCATTCTTCT
>NZ_JALZVX010000173.1 GCF_023299985.1 Lacinutrix sp.
CTTGTTGTCTCCAAAATATAAAGCCAATAATAAAACCAAATGCCATACCTAATCCGAAACGTAATAAGTTGGTTTCTACTAATGGTTCTATCATTTCTTTTGGGTTTGCAGTCCAAATTAGTAATGCAATTACATACATTATAATGGTTCCAACGGTTGGGTTTATTGTTGGTTTTCTTTTTAGCGGAAAAAATATGTTTGCACATATTGCTCCCCAAAAATAGGTGAGAAGGTATTTACCACTATCTACATTGTCTTGTATTACTCTGCTTATGGTATTAAACTCGGGTTTTGTAACTGCTAAGTATAAATCCCAAACAATAAGAACTATAAAAAGTACGATTAAAAAAAGCTCTATTCTTTTAATTACAAGGTTGCTATTTACTATTTTTTTTATCTCAATCATCTTTACAAAATATACTTGTGTTTTCACATTCACCTTCGGTATTAAAAAGCATTGGTTCGTGACGTTGCGACCACACAAAATGACCGTAAACCAAACCTGCAATAATTAAAATAATCTGGTGGTAAGGTTTAATTTTAATGGTGTTTCTAAGTAAAAATAGTATTCCAGATAACAAAACAAGAATAACAACTGGCAACCACCAATTGCAACAAAATAAAGGCTTTGCGCTTCCTAAAAAAAAGTGACCTCCTAAAACGCCCCAAAGAAAAGTGATAAAAAAGAATTGGCCATTTGCCCAAATACTCAATCTGTTATTTACAGTATCGTTTTTTACTGTGTTTAGATTTAGTATAAGGTTTAATACCACAATAATACCAATGCATACTTGCACAATAACCCAAACTACTTGAGGTGTAAAAATTTCTGACATCTATTATAATTATCTTATAAAGTTAGGTAATATCTACTTCAAATAAAATACGTAGAACTACGTATTTTGTTTTTAATAGTACATAAAAAATGAAAGGACTACAATTCAGCATTAATAATTGACAATTCAGTCATTCACTTTTTAAAAAGAAGTAGTCTTGATGGATATTTGTTTCAATATTAAAACATACCATTATGAAACATATTCTTTTAATAGTAATTATTACATTTTCAATACAAAATATTGTAGCGCAAACAGATCAAAATTCAATTACAGTAAACATTTCTAATATAGATAACATAAAAGGTACTTTAATTATAGGATTGTATGATAGTGAAGCTAATTTTATGAAAAAAAGAGTAATGGGAAAACTTGAAAAAGTGAAATCTAACGTAGCTTCAGTAACATTTAGAAATGTAAAAGTAGGAAATTATGCTATTTCTTTATTTCATGATGAAAACAACAATAAGAAACTTGATACTTATTTATTTGGAATTCCAAAAGAAGATTATGGTTGTTCCAATAATGCACGAGGCATTATGGGACCTCCAAAATGGAAAGATGCTGTTTTTATTGTAAACGAGGAAAATGTAACACAAAATATTAAACTTTAAAACACACATTATGTACAGATTAACACTTATTATCATTACGCTTATAACGTCTCATGTCGAAGCACAGATAGAACAAACACAATACCAAACAGGAATGGAAAAAGCATTTGCTTTATGGCAAGAGAATAAAACGGAAGATGCTGTAAATCTTTTCGAGCGTATTGCAAGTGCAGAAAAAGAAAACTGGTTACCATCTTATTATGCAGCACAAGTTTTAATTATCGACGGTTTCTCTAAACTGCAAGACGCAAAAAAAATAGATGCACAATTATTAAGAGCGCAAGATTTTATTAATAATGCTACAACAATCTCTAAAGACAACCCAGAAATATTGGTAATGCAAGCCATGAAACATACCGTTTATGTTGCTAGTGATGGTGCAAAATATGGAATGGTTTTAGCGCCAAAAGTATCTCAGCTTTACGAAAAGGCCTATAAATTAGATGCTAAAAATCCTAGAGTAACTTTAAATAGAGCAGAGTGGAATATAGGTAGTGCAAAATATTTTGGACAAGACACAAAACCATTTTGCAAGGAATTTGATAAAGCTTTAGAACTTTTTGTTAACTTTAAACCAGAATCTAAGTTTCATCCTAATTGGGGAAAAGAAAGAATAGAAGAGATGATAGCATCTTGTAAAGAATAATTTTTTCAATACAAAATATGAATAAAACAGCTAAAGAATTACTAATAACTTTTATAATTGGAACCTTAGTTTTTGTTGTTGGAACCGTTTTTTTCGACGATACTAAAAATGGAACTACACAAGCATACTTAGTTAGTTTTGGTTTTTATCTATTGTATGCCTTTGTGTTAGGCTTTGGTAACACAAGGTACTTTGGTTTTCTTGAAAAATTAAAGTGGAAAGAGACTGAAGGCTTAAAACGTATTTTTATTGGTATTATAGGTTCTGTGTTAATTACACTTACTGGATTGTTTCTTTTAAGAGCATTTACATGGTTTGTTTATGGAGGTCGTTCTTTAACTAATTTTATTTTAAACGAAAAACTAGAGTACTACACCTTTGGCTTTTGGATAACCATGGTTATTGTTACTATTTTTCATGCTATCTATTTTTATAACAGATATCAGAAAAATAAAATTACAGAACAAAAAGTTATTGCAGGAACAGCAAGTGCAAAGTTTGATGCTTTAAAAAACCAATTAGATCCTCACTTTCTATTTAATAGCTTAAATGTGTTAACCAGTTTAATAGAAGAGAATCCTAACAATGCACAAAAATTTACAACAAGTTTATCTAAAGTATATCGCTATGTTTTAGAGCAAAAAAATAAAGATTTAATTACGGTTGACGAGGAACTAAAGTTTGCCAAAACGTATATGTCGCTTTTAAAAATGCGCTTCGAGGATAGTATCGTTTTCGATATTCCAGAGCAAGCCTCAAATCCAGAGAGTAAAGTAGTACCATTATCGTTACAATTGCTTTTAGAAAACGCAGTAAAACATAATATAGTAACAGAAAGTAAACCGTTACATATTAAAATTTACGAAAACAATGGCAACCTAATAGTAGAAAATAATTTACAAACAAAACAAGTAGTAAAAAAGAGTAGTGTAGTAGGTTTAAATAATATTAAACAACGCTACCAATTATTATCAAACAAAACAGTAAGTATTATAGCGAGTAAGACCAGCTTTAAAGTGGCTATTCCAATGCTTACCAAACAAATAACACAGATGAGACAATTACCAGAAAAACAATTTGACGACAAATATGTGAGAGCACGCAAACGTGTAGATGAAATAAAAGAATTTTATTACAACCTAATATCCTATTGCTTTGTAATTCCTTTTTTAATTTTTATAAACTACCAAACCTTTTGGCAATATAAATGGTTTTTCTTTCCCATGTTTGGTTGGGGATTAGGCTTGGCTTTTCATGCTTACAAAGTGTATGTAAACGATGGCGTTTTAGGACGCGATTGGGAACAACGTAAGATTGAGAAATTTATGGAAGAAGAACAAAACAAACGCTATAACTAATTTATTATGGAACCATATAACATAGAGCCTTTTAACGACCCTCAAAGCAATTATGAACGTGAAGAAGCTTATTTAAGAGCAAAAAAACGAGTAAAAAAAATAGTTGGTTTCTACTGGCATTTGTTTTGGTATGTTTTAGTAAATATTTTTATTGTTTTTACAACCTCTCAACACTTAAATGGTGAAGATTTTTGGAGTATTAGAGTGTTCTCAACACCCATTTTTTGGGGCATTGGTTTGGTTTTTCATTTTATGGGTGTTTTTGGTCCTAACTTTATGTTTAGCAAAGCTTGGGAAAAACGAAAAATCGAAAAAATTATGGACGACGAAGAGAAGCGTTGGGAATAATTGTTTTAGTTAAAAGAGAAAAGTTGAAAGTATGAGAAGTATATTTTTTGGGCGTTACCTAAAGGTCAGGCTCTCGGCAGTCGCTCTCTGCGAGGAGCTTCAACAATGCCTCCATCCTTAACGCAGGCAGCAATAGTATAATCGATAGCGTTTTAGCACGAGAGTAAGCAGCTAAAGGCTAAAAGCCAAAAACTAAAAGCCATTAAAACAATGAACGTAATAATAATAGAAGACGAAAAACCATCAGCAAGACGTTTACAACGTATGCTAAAAGCGCTTGATATTGAAGTTGATACCATGTTGCATTCTGTAGAAGAATCTATTACATGGTTTAAAAATAACGAACATCCAGATTTAATATTCTTAGACATTCAATTAAGTGATGGCTTATCTTTCGAGATTTTTGATGCTGTAAACATTACTTCGGCTATTATATTTACAACTGCATACGATGAGTACGCTTTACAAGCCTTTAAACTTAATAGTATAGATTATCTTTTAAAGCCAATAGACGATGAAGAGTTGGAAAATGCAGTTTCAAAATTTAAAAAACGACTACCAGAAAAGCAGAGTGTAACTTTAGATTTTAATGAAATTAAAAAACTGCTTATCAATCCTATAGAACGCGAGTATAAAAAACGGTTTTCGGTAAAAGTTGGACAGCATTTAAAATTGATTAATATTGAGGATGTTGAATGTTTTTTTAGTGAAAACAAAGGCACTTATTTACATACAATACAAGGAAGAAATTATTTGTTAGATACAACTTTAGATAATTTAGAAAACGAATTAACTCCTGAGCAATTTTTTAGAATTAATAGAAAATTCATTATAAACATTCAAGCTATTAAAGACATGGTGAGTTATACTAATTCGAGATTACAAATTAAATTAAATACTTATAATGAGCAAGATGTTATTGTGGCACGAGAGCGTGTAAAGGATTTTAAAAATTGGTTAGAGTAAAAAACAGGTTAACATCGGATAGATTTTAATTTAATATTAACCGATAAAGTTTTGTATCTTTGTAATGTGGAAACATTGGATACAACATATAGAGAAGATTTAAAAGAAACGTTTATACGTCTGGAAGAGAAGGTGCAGTACCTTAAAAAACTGAGACCTTTTCCTAATACAGCTTTATTAGGTATTCGAGAAGCTTTACTTATAGAATGGACTTACAATTCTAATAGTATAGAAGGTAATACGCTTAATCTTCGTGAAACTAAAATGATTTTACAAGAAGGCGTTACTATAAAAGGCAAATCGCTTCGTGAGCATTTTGAAGCAAAAAACCACGAGCATGCCATAAACTATTTATATACTTTAGTTAAACCAGATTATGTTTTAAGTAGTAAAGATATAATGTCTTTGCATGCCTTAGTGCTTAGAACCATAGAAGATGACTTTGCAGGACGTTTACGTAATGCAGGAGTTAGAATAAGTGGTGCTAATTTTGTACCACCAAACGCACGTAAAGTACATCAATTACTTAACGAGTTGGTAGACTTTGTAAACGAGAATCCTTTACAATTAAATAGTGTCGAGTTGGCTACAGTATTTCATCATAGATTTGTGCATATTCATCCATTCTTCGATGGTAATGGTCGTACAGTTCGTTTAGTCATGAATTTGTTATTAATGCGTGAAGGCTTTCCGCCAGCTATTATTTTAAAAAATGATAGAAATAAATATTATGCAGCTTTAAATCAAGCCAATAAAGGTAACTACTCAAAATTAATGTTACTAATGGCTCAAGCTTTAGAGCGTACAACAAATATTTATTTAACAGCTTTACCAGAGCATGATAAAGACTATCAAATAATTAGTGATATTGTTAAAGAACCAGACGTGGCTTACAGTCAAGAATATGTTAGTTTATTGGCAAGGCAAGGTAAAATTGATGCACATAAAGAAGGTAGAAATTGGTACACAACCAAAGAAGCCATAAATAATTACATTGCTAGTAAAGCACGTAAGCGTTAGGCTAAATACGTTTAAATTAATTAATCTTCAATTCTATTATCATCGAATCCAGATGGTAATAGTTTTGGGATAAACTTAATTACTATTGGCAATAATAAAGCGCCTCCTGGCAATAAAAAAATAGCCAAACTTGGTATGGCTTTAAAAATATCTAGTAATTGATCGTTTACTTTTTTTTGCTCTTCTTTAGAAAGGTCTTTAACCGTAGATTTTGATAAAAGCAACATGAGTTCTTTACTCTGGAATAATTCTTTTTGTAACCTTTTACTATTTCGTGAAATTAACTTTTTCACCATAGCACTAGAGTTGTTGTAAAAAGATTTTACAATATTTTTAGAGCCTAATAACACAATGTCTTTTTTATGTTTTAGATAAAAATCTGTAATAGATTGCATTGCATTGTTTACGTCTTTAGTTTCAAGATCTAGATCTTTTCCTAATTGAAATAAAAAGTAACGCTCGTTATCATCTATAATCTTATCAGACCAAGTAGACATGCATGCTAGATTTAGAATGTACTGTTTTTCTAAAGGTGTTTTTAAAACGTTAATTGCTTCATAATAATCAAAATCAAGCTTGTTCATTTGTTGGTATCGTAAAGATTGCTCAAACAAATTTATAAGACTTTTATCGTACTTTGATTTTTTAATTTTAGAATTTAATGTCTTTAAAACAATAGTCTCTATAGCACTTTCTTCTTTAATAATAGAGGCTTCAGAAATAGTTCCAGTGGTTAAATATTGTTTGTATGCTAAAACATCTATAAAAAGTAGGGCATTGGTAATAAAATAATTAAAGCTTTTGTCGATGAGGTTGTTATCTATTTGAATTCTTTTATGAATAATCTTTTCAAGTGTCTCTGTAGTATCACTTTTACTAATAATATCTAATAGGAAATTAGTTTTATGAGCATTAATTTTTTTATAAAACTGAATGGTGTTTTTAATAAAATCATCATCAGGCTTTATACTATTATGTGTTATATATAATGCAATAAGATGGTTGATTTTACATATTTCTTCAGAAGAAAAATCGACTTTATCAATTAAATTATTTACAATGTTCGTGTTACTTCCATAGATATAACCACAAGGAATAAGCGCTTTATATAAACTATTAAGCGATGTAAATTCTTTGGAGAATTCCTTACTGTTTATTAATATTAGTTTTTTAATCCAGCCTGAAGCAGATGGGTTCACTTGCTATTTTTTTAGGAAAACAAAGTTAGTTTTTTCAACTCACTTTTTAACGCGTTTTTTAGGGTAACATAATTTTAATAAAACCGAGTTTCAAATTACTTGTATGTAGAAATGAGAGTTAAAAAATTAATTAACAAAAGTATCATTTATTATAAAAAAGTAAAATTTTATTAGGAGATTCCGTTATAGCTGTTGCAGGTTTATTTAGGGTAGTTGGAGCTTAAATTGATGTGCTATCAGTTACAGGAAGTACTGCGTCATTGCAATTTTTTAAGGCAAAGACACAGTAGTATTGCTTTAATAGTCTATGTTTAAAGGCTATTAAATTGTTGCTTTATAATATTAGTTTTTTCTTAAAAAGGTAGTGACTTCAATAGCAACATCTTCCCAAGTTTTACTAATACCATCTGCTCCTTTATGTAAATCGAAACAAACCTTGTTTAAAGCACTTAAAGCGCCTAAAGCATCCCATTCTTTAAGATCCATAGTTGCAGACATCGTTACACGTCTTTCATCTGTAATTTTCACATCTAAAGGTAAATCTTTAGTAATACCATTCATTGTAATAGAAGCTGTATAGGTGCCTTTATTGTGTTTAATGGTTCCTTTTAAAAACTCAGGATCTAACATTTCGCCAAAAAATGAAGTTTTTAGTTTTAAATCTCTAGCATCATTATTTGTAAATAATCCACTAATAGGAATAGAGAAACTTAAATTATTTAATGCCTCTTCAGGAGTCGCTCCTTTTTTGTCTTCAAATTTTAAGATATTAAATTGTCCACCAACAGGTACTTTTTTAGTTGTTTTGTAGGCAGTCCATTTTACAGAGGTTCCTTCTGGTTTAACTACAAAGTTAGCTGTTTCAGTTACTACCTTCTCTGTGTCAGAAACTTTAGCTTCGTTTTTACAACTTGTAGTAAATGCTAAGACCGTTAATAATGAGAGTAATACTATTTTTTTCATGGTAATAAGTAGTTTAAATTCTAGTTTATAAAGTTAAGCTTATTAATGGTTTTTAACAAGAAACTTTTTATTAATCTGTTCTGAACTCTTTTATAGCCTTAAATTCTGAAACACTTAAGCTTTCAATTTTTTCTTGATAAGGTTTCCATTCTTCTGTAAAAAATGTATTTGTTTGTTTTAAAGCATTATTTAAAGCAGCTATTGCATGATTAAATAAGTCTGTTTCTGTAATTGTATAACCGTTTTGTCTAGAACGAATATAGCTGTTTGCTTTATTTAATCGAGAATTAACAGTTGGTAAATTACTACGAACAATACCTTGACGTTCGTCTTCTTTTCCAAAATAGATAGCGAATAATTCGTCTATTTTTTTAATGATATCCTTTGATGCTTTTATTTCGTCTTTGTATTTTTCTTTATCTAAAGCGCTAAGGTTCTTTTTGTATTTCTCAGCAGTTTTTTTACTCTCTGCTAATTGCTTAGTAGCATCAGTCATTGTTTGTCTATTAAATTCAATAACTTTTAAAGCAGAATAAATAACGTCTGTGTTTTCTGAAGAGACATTAATTCTTGGATCTTCTTTTACTGTAATTTGTTCTTCGGAAGAAATATTACCATAATGCATTACCGCTTTATACGTTCCAGGTTTTACTATAACACCACTTGGCTCATTTGTTCTCTTCCTAATAGATTTAGAAGGGAAATCAACACCTTTTTCTCGTAATCGCCATGTCCAGTTGTATATACCAGTAGCGTCTGGCGTTTTGCGTTTTAGGGTTCTAATTAACTTATCGTTATTATAGATTTTCATAGTTATAGAATCCCATTTTACTTCATTTTTATTTTCTTCAGAAGTTTCCTCGTCTTCTTTATCCTCATTTTTCTTGTCGTCTTTTTTAGCCGTTTCATCAACTTTTACATAATATCTAAATCGTCCGCCAGATCCTCTATTATCTCCAAAGTACATGGCATCAGCTCCAAAACGACTTCCAGTTGGTTGTTGGTATGCAGCTTTGTATGCTATAGGTGGTGAGAATAGTTCTAGTTTTTTGTTTAATACTTCATTTTTCGCAATTGCACGTAATGGTCTTAAATCGTCTAAAATCCAAGCTGCTCTCCCAAAAGTACCAATAACTAAATCATGTTCTCTAGGATGAATGACTAAATCTTTAACAGGAACTGTAGGAAAACCTTCTGTCCATTTTGTCCATTTTTGTCCTGCATTTGTTGAAACATACAATCCATCATCTGTGCCTAAAAATAGTAGGTTTGGTTCTTCTAAATCTTCAACTATAGATAGTGTGTAACTTTTTACGTCTTTAGAATCTACAATGCGCTCCCAAGATTTTCCGTAGTTTTTTGTTCGGTAGGCATACGGTTCAAAATTAAAGCGTCTGTAATCGTTAGCAACTAAAAGTGCTTCTCCTTTTTTCTTATTACTAGCTTTAATTTGTACTATCCAACTGCCTTTTGGTAAGCCATTTAAATTTCTACTAACATCGTCCCAAGTTTTACCACCATTTTGGGTGACATGAACTCTTCCGTCATCTGTACCAACCCAAAGCATGTCTTTTTCTAAAGGTGATGGTTCAATAACTAAAATGGTACAATGGTTTTCTGCTCCTGTAGCATCAATTGTTATTCCACCACTATCGCGTTGCTTTAGTTTTTCAGGATCGTTGGTTGTTAAATCAGGAGAAATAACGGTCCATGTATCTCCTTTATCATTAGATTTATGAACAAACTGACTACCAAAATATAGCGTTTTATTACTAAAAGGATCTATGTTTATTGCAGCATTCCAATTAAAGCGTAGTAAAGTCTCTGCATTTGGATGTACTGGTTGTACACCATAATTATTTCCTGTTTGCCAATCGTATCTACTTACATAACCTTGTTGACTCATAGTCCAGCCATAACGAGAATCGTCTCGATCTGGAATAACATCAAAACCATCACCAAAACTTATTTCTTGCCAATAACTGTTTCTTATGCCTTGCGCTCTCCAAACATAAGCTGGTCCTCTCCAAGAGCCATTGTCTTGCATGCCACCATAAACATTGTATGGCACCTCATTATCTACATTAATATGATAAAACTGAGCGACTGGCATGTTCCCAATAAAGCGCCAAGATTTTCCACCATCTTTGGTAATATTCATGCCGCCATCGTTACCATCAATCATAAAATTGCCGTTTTCAGGATGTATCCACCACGCATGATGGTCTGGATGTACACCATTACTTACGCCATATGCTGGCATTAACTGTTTAAAGTTTTTTCCGCCATCTTCACTCACATTTATATAGGTAAAAACAGAATACACACGGTTTTCATTTTGTGGATCTACATATATTTCAGAATAATAAAACGGTCTGTTTCCAATATCGCTTTTATTATTAATCATTTTCCAACTAAAACCACCATCTTCACTTTTGTAAAGTGCATTCTTTTTAGCTTCAACTAAAGCATAAACTATATTTGGTTTGTTTCTCGCAATAGCAACTCCAATTCTACCTAATTCGCCTTTTGGAAACCCTTCTTTCTCTGTAATTTTCTTCCATGTTTTTCCACCATCATGTGTGATGTGTAAACCAGAACCTTTTCCACCAGAATTAAAAAACCATGGCTCGCGTTTGTGTTCCCAAAGTGTAGCAATTAATTTATTTGGGTTAGTAGGATCCATAACCAAATCTGCAGCTCCAGTTTTAGTATTTGCAAACAATATCTTATCCCAAGTTTCGCCACCATTTGTAGTTTTATAAACACCACGCTCACTGTGTTCTCCCCAAGGACTGCCAATGGCTGCTGCATAAACTATATTAGGATTCGTTGGATCAATTACAATACGATGAATGTGTCGTGTTTTTTCTAAACCCATAGATTTCCAGCTTCTTCCAGCATCTAAAGATTTATAAATGCCATAACCTCCATTTAAACTATTTCTCGGGTTGCCTTCTCCAGTACCAACCCAAATAACACTTGGATTTGATTGCTGTATAGCAACTGCTCCAACCGAAGCCGTAACTTCTTTATCGAAAATAGGTGTCCATTTTATTCCACCAGAAGTAGACTTCCATAAACCACCAGAAGCCGTACCAACATACATAATATCTGGATTACTATGTACAGCGTCAATTGCAGTTACACGACCAGACATACCTCCTGGACCAATATTTCTAGGTTTCATGTTTTTGACCAAGTCCATAGAGAATTCTTGAGCAGAAACTATTGATACAAAGAGTAATAAAGAAAGGAAGGATAGTTTTTTCATTTTTATGGTTTATTAATTTGTAATAAAGTTAAGTAAGTAAATCTTAAATACGTGTTAATGCGCTTATTTTTTGAAGTAAAAAGCCGTAATTTTATAGTATAATGAAAAACGACAAATTAAACAAAAAAGGTTTTGTATTTAAAGAATACAAAGCACCTTCTCAAACACCTTTTGAGGTGCTTTTTGATATTTTTAAAGAACTAATCACACATACATCTGGAGATTTTGATGAAGCGATTGATTGGTTAAAAGAACTTGATAAAGAGTATAAGCTTACAACTCCAGAATATACCATTGAGGATTTTATAGAGGATCTTAAGGAGAAAGGTTATATAAGAGAAGAAATAAAACCAGACGGTAAAAAAGGAACAGGTATTACTGCCAAAACAGAACGTGCGATAAGGCAGTCTGCATTAGATCAAATTTTTGGGAGTATAAAACGTAGTGGTTCTGGAAACCATAAAAGTAAAGGTGTTGGAATAGGAGATGAGCATACTGGAGATTTTAGAAATTACCAATTTGGTGATAGTTTAGATAAAGTCTCAATGACAGAAAGTTTGCGTAACGCACAAATAAATAATGGGATTAATGATTTTAGATTAACCGAAGACGATTTGGTAATTGAAGAAACCACACACAAATCTCAAATGAGCACGGTGTTGATGATTGATATTAGCCACAGTATGATTCTTTATGGCGAAGATCGCATCACACCTGCAAAAAAGGTAGCGATGGCTTTGGCAGAATTAATAACCACGCGCTACCCAAAAGATACTTTGGATATTTTAGTTTTTGGAAATGATGCATGGCAAATTAAAATTAAAGATTTACCATATTTAAACGTAGGACCTTACCATACAAATACTGTGGCTGGTTTAAAATTGGCTATGGATTTATTGAGGAGAAAACGAAATACCAATAAACAAATTTTTATGATAACCGATGGTAAACCAAGTTGTTTAAAAATGCCAGATGGTACTTATTATAAGGACAGTAATGGACTAAACCCATACATAACAAACAAGTGTTATGCGCAAGCACAACAAGCAAGACGATTACATATACCTATAACAACTTTTATGATTGCTCAGGATAATTATTTAATGCAATTTGTAGAAAAATTTACAAAAGCAAATCAAGGCAAAGCATTCTACACAGGTTTAAAAGGATTAGGTGAAATGATTTTTGAAGATTACGAAACCAATAGAAAAAAGAGAATTAAAGGCTAACAGCTATTAGCTGTTACAAATAAAAAGAAA
>NZ_JALZVX010000174.1 GCF_023299985.1 Lacinutrix sp.
ATTGCTATGTCTGCTTCGCCTTGGGTTTCATGATAGGTTACCGTGAATAGTGCTGGATCTTGTCCGTTTAATATCGCGTCTGTCATGGTGCTTAAATCAAAGTCTGCAACATTATCAGTCATCAGTTCACAAATAACAAAGTCGTTTACTGGTGTTACTACTGATATTGTTCCTGTTACTGGATCTAATGTAGCAGCATCAGTTGGTGTTGTATTAAAAGTAAAAGTTCCGCCAGGAGTAGCTACTGTTGCTACTGTTGCGCCATCACAGGTTGGGTTGTGACCAGTTAATGTAATTAGTTGTTCAGTAGAAGTTTCAGGACATGGACCATTTGTGTTATAAACTATAGTGTATGTAGTGTTTGGTTGAGCATTGGTTACTCTTCCACTGTTCGCATCTATAGTTGTTCCATCAATTGGAATGGTGTCAAAAGAGAAAGTGCCTCCTGACGTTACTGAATTAGCTGTTCCTCCAGTACAATCCGGAGTTAAGGTAAAAGTAGTATTTTCTTCTGGGAATACAGTGACATTTTGAAAGCTAGATTATGAAGAAGGACCGTTGGTAGTGTATTGAACTATATAATTAGTATTTGTAACACCATTTGTTACTTCACCAGTATTAGAATTAATAATGGCACCATCAGTTGGTATTGGATTAAAAGTAAAAGTGCCACCTGCTGTTCCAATAACATTTATAGTTGTGTCTTCACAGTTTTCTAAGACTATAAATGTAGGGTCGTCAGGTTCTGCTATAGTTACATCGAAACTATTACTTATAGCTTCACCACAAGAATCTGTAATATTTACGGTGTAAGTAGTATTTGCAGTAGGAGAAAATATTGGATTTGGTATTGAAGTTATGTATGGGTGAATTTATAATGTTTAGATAATGAACAATTTAAAAACCAGACGCAGCATCATCACCTCTTGAATCTGCTCCACCTTCTAGTTTACCATCTGCCAATACTAATATACCATCTACAATACCAATAACAGGTGAGCGTTCTTCATTTATAGTGTAGCCTTTTTTCTTTAAAATAGAAATAGTTTCTTTATCAAAACGATTGGGTTCCATTCTAATTTCGTCTGGTAACCATTGGTGATGAAAACGTGGTGCTTCAACCGCTTCTTTCATAGTCATATCAAACTCATGCACATTTAATATGGTTTGTAAAACTGAAGTAATAATAGTAGAGCCACCAGGTGTTCCAAGGCTCATTAATAGCTTACCATCTTTTTCAACTATAGTTGGTGTCATAGAACTTAGCATGCGTTTTTCTGGTAATATGGCATTTGCTTTAGCTCCAATAAGTCCGTAAACATTTGGAACACCAGGTTTGCTTGAGAAATCGTCCATTTCATTATTTAAAAAGAAACCTAGTTCTTCACAATACAATTTAGAACCAAAACCAGAATTTAAGGTTGTAGTTACTGAAATGGCATTTCCAAATTGATCTATAATAGAGTAGTGAGTAGTTTCATCACTTTCTATAATATCTATAGTTCCATGAGTAATTTCTGTTGATGGTGTTGCTTTTTCAAATGAAAAATCAGACATTCTATCCTCTAAATAGGCATCACTTATCAATTTATCCTGTGGTACATTAACAAAATCTGGATCACCTAAATAATAGCTTCTATCTGCATAAGCTCGTCTTTCGGCTTCAGTCAAAACTTGAATTGTTTTAATAGAATTATGACCAAATTCATCTAAATCATACTCCTCTACAGATTTTAATATTTGTGCTATTGCAATACCACCACTTGAAGGAGGAGACATAGAAATAATACGTAAATCGCCATAATTAAAAGTAATTGGAGTACGCCATTTTACTTTATAGTTTGATAAATCTTCTTTAGTAATTACACCTCCATTATCTTGAATAAATTGCGCTAATATTTTGGCAGTTTCTCCTTTGTAAAATTCATCACGACCATTTACCATTATAGAAACGAGTGTTTTGGCTATGTTTTCTTGAATTATTTTGTCGTTTTCTTTCCAATGTTTAGCAAAAAGAATAGTGTCTTTATTGGTTTTTAAAAAATCTTTACGCTTTTCAGTTAAACGTGCTTCTTGTTTTTTTGTAACTATAAAACCTTTGTTCGCTAAATCTATAACAGGTTGAATTATTGTTGCAATTGGAAGCGTTCCAAATTTTCTATGGGCTTCAAAAACACCAGCAACAGTTCCAGGAACACCAACAGCCATTGCACCACGTGTGCTTAAATTTGGAATTACATTACCTAGGGAATCTAAATACATGTCTTTGGTTGCTGCTAAAGGCGCTTTTTCTCTATAATCTAATGCACCAATACTTCCATCGTTAAGCCTGTAAACCATAAAACCACCACCACCAAGATTTCCAGCGTATGGATAAGCAACTGCTAATGCTAAATCTGTAGCCATCATAGCGTCGAAAGCGTTTCCGCCTTGTTCTAATATTTGTTTTCCAATGTTTGAAGCTTCAGTTCTTGCAGAAACTACCATTGCTTTATTTGCAACTAAACCACGAACTTGTTCTTTCTTTTTACAATTGAAACAGATTAAAACTATCGTAAAAGTAATTAAGATATTTTTTAATTTCATAGGTGTTGATTATTCGTTATCGACTGCGATCGACTAGACCGTATTATCTATTTTCTATTTCTTTTAATTTTTTAGATGAAAAACTAATCAATTCATCAAAGAATCGAGTAAATTCATCTTGAAATTCATTATAAAATTCTTGCAATTCGTTTACAGCTAGATTCATTTGCGAACGGTTTTGCGTCCTTTTATTCATACCAACTAGTACTCTACCAATACCTTCGATGGAAGCATAACTTAATAACCAATTATCGGCAATCATGTAAGGCATCATTTTTTGAATTCTTGCTGGTAATACTTCAAAATTATCTTGTAAACTGTTGTAGAAATTATCGATATAGTCTGCCAATGGCACGTTAGAATAATTACTCCAATTTTTTGCTAAAAAATGATCGTATAAAATATCTACAATCACACCAGAATAATGCCCATAATTTTCGTGAAGTCTTTTGGTGCTTACTCTTACGGTTTTATGTGTATCTGTAAAGGTATCGATTTGACGATGTAATAAAATTCCAGTTTGTATGTCTGTTGGGTACTTTAAATATTTTTTACCACGAATACCATCAGCAATAAAATTACCAATAGTTATGTCTTCGTTGTTTCCTGATAGATAAATGTGTGCGAGAAAATTCATAGGTCGAATTTACAAATTCATACTATATAAATCCGCTTTTGAAATGCTATATTTGTAATTCAATTTAAAATAATATTTAATGACACTTATAAAATCTATTTCAGGAATTCGAGGAACTATTGGCGGAAACGTTGGTGATAATCTTACACCAATTGATGCTGTAAAATTTGCAGCAGCTTATGGTACTTGGCTAAAATCGCAACGTATAAAAGAGAGCTATAGAGTTGTAGTTGGAAGAGATGCTAGAATTTCTGGAGCAATGATTCAGAATTTAGTAATGAATACTTTGGTAGGATTAGGAATTGATGTTATAGATTTAGACCTTTCTACAACACCAACTGTAGAAATTGCAGTGCCAATGGAACATGCAGATGGTGGTATTATTTTAACAGCAAGCCACAACCCCAAACAATGGAATGCTTTAAAGTTATTAAACGAAAAAGGAGAGTTTTTAGATGCTGCTGAAGGTGCTAAAATTTTAGAAATAGCAGAAAGTGATGCTATGGAATTTGCAGATGTTGATAGTTTAGGTGAAATTACAGCAAACGATGCTTATATAGATATACATATTGACGAAGTTTTAGATTTAGAATTCGTAGATAAAAAAGCGATTGAAAAAGCTAATTTTAAAGTAGTGGTAGATGGTGTAAATTCTACAGGAGGCATTGCAATTCCACTTTTATTAGAACGTTTAGGTGTAGAGGCTGTGAAACTATACTGTGAGCCAAATGGCGAATTCCCACATAATCCAGAACCTTTAAAAGAGCACTTAACAGATCTATCTGCTGAAGTTAAAAAGCATCATGCAGATTTTGGTATTGTTGTAGATCCAGATGTAGATAGACTTGCCTTTATGGATGAAAATGGAGAAATGTTTGGTGAAGAGTATACATTAGTTGCCTGTGCAGATCACGTTTTAAGTAGAAATCCAGGAAATACTGTGAGCAATATGAGTTCTACTCGTGCGTTAAGAGATATTACAGAAAAGCATGGTGGAACATATGAGGCAAGTGCTGTTGGAGAAGTAAATGTTGTGGCATTAATGAAGAAAAATAACGCAGTAATTGGAGGAGAAGGAAATGGAGGTATTATTTATCCAGCGTCTCATTATGGACGTGATGCTTTAGTTGGTGTTGCTTTATTTTTAACCATGTTAGCAGAAAAAAAAATAAGCGTTAGCGAATTACGTAAAACGTATACAAGTTATTTCATGAGCAAGAAAAAGATAGCTTTAACACCTCAAATTGATGTTGATACTATTTTAGAACAAATGGCATTTAATTATAAAGATGAAAATCTAAACACTGTTGATGGTGTTAAAATCGACTTTGCTGAAAATTGGGTACACTTAAGAAAAAGTAACACAGAACCAATTATTAGAATCTATACTGAAGCAAAATCTCAACAAATTGCTGATGATTTAGCAGATAAAATTATATCTGAAATTAAAGAAATAGCTAATATTTAGTACCTTAGCTATATAATATTAAATGCTATGATTACAACACGAGCTCCAAGAGAAAGACAATCTGAATTAGAACACTATTTTTCACAATTTAGAAAACACATTGTTGGTATAGATCAAGAATTTGATTCGCCTTATGGCAGACAAAAAATGATTTATACAGATTGGACTGCTTCTGGACGATTATACAGACCAATTGAAGAGAAAATTCTTAATCAATTTGGTCCTTTTGTAGCCAATACACATACAGAAACTACAGTTTCTGGTACTGCAATGACCAATGCATACCACAAAGCTAGAAACATTATTAAAGGCCATGTAAATACAAATGCAGACGATGTTTTAATTGTAGCAGGAAACGGTATGACAAGTGTTGTAAACAAGTTTCAGCGTATTCTAGGATTAAAAGTCCCAGAAAATTTACGCAAGTATACCGCCATTCCAGACGAAATTAGACCTGTAGTTTTTATTACGCACATGGAACACCATTCTAACCACACGTCTTGGTTAGAAACAATGGCTAAAGTAGAAGTTATACCTGCTGGTGATGACGGTTTGTTTAGTATAGAAAATTTAGAAATATTATTAGAACAATATAAAGATTGTACGCTTAAAATTGCTTCAGTTATTGGCGGAAGTAATGTAACAGGAATACAGACTCCTTATCATGAGATTGCTAAAGTAATGCACAAACATGGAGGCGTTTGTTTTGTAGATTTTGCATGTTCTGCACCTTATGTAGATATTAATATGCATCCTGAAAATGAAGACGAAGCTTTAGATGCTATATTCTTTTCACCACATAAATTTTTAGGTGGACCAGGAACTTCTGGAGTGCTAGTTTTTAATAAGAAATTATATAAAAACATGGTGCCAGATTGTCCAGGAGGAGGAACCGTTTCATGGACCAATCCTTGGGGAGAACACAAGTATATCGACAGTATAGAAGATAGAGAAGATGGTGGAACACCTGGTTTTTTACAAACTATAAAAACAGCTTTGTCTATTAAATTAAAAGAACAAATGGGAGTGAAAAATATGCTAGACCGTGAGCATGAATTATTACACCAAGTGTTTTCTAATTTAGACAATATAGATAATATTAAAATTTTAGCGCCAAACCAGAAAGATAGGCTAGGAGTCGTTTCTTTTTATATTGAAGATTTGCATTTTAATTTAGGTGTTAAAATACTTAACGATCGTTTTGGAATACAAACTCGAGGTGGTTGCAGTTGCGCAGGAACTTATGGACATTATTTACTTAATGTAGATAGAGAACAATCTAATGCTTTGGTTTGTGAAATTACATCAGGAGATTTAATACAAAAACCAGGTTGGATACGTATGTCTATTCATCCAACAACTACATGCGACGAGATAGATTATGTTTGTGATAGCTTAATTGCTTTAGCTAAAAACCACTTAGAATGGGCAAAAGATTACGAGTATAATAAAGCTAATAACGAATTTATTCACAAAACTTTTGTGCCTTCACAAGAATTAAGAGTAGATGCTTGGTTTGATATGTAACTAATTCCTTTGAAAAAAGGAATCTCATTAAAATAAAGAAAAGCCAGAATTAATTATAGTTCTGGTTTTTTTAGCTGTATGTGTTATATTCAATATTTATAGAAACTCAGTAGGCACATTATTTCGATGTTTCCAACGTTTATGTGTCCATAAATAATACTCTGGTTGTTCTTTTATTTGTTGTTCAACAAAAGACTTAAAAACATCTGTAATTTCGTAGTTTTTAAATTCATTTGGATGCTCTGCAATAGTTTTAAATGTGGTTTGGTAATAACCACGACCAACTTTTCTAACGTCAAAAAACACAACAGCCATGTCTAACTCTTTAGCAAGCATTTCTGCTCCAGTGTGAATTGGTACTGTAATACCCATAAAGCTATTCCAATGGTATGCTTTATCTAGTTTTGGTGATTGGTCTGCTACAAAACCTGTAATACTTAACTCACCACTTGCTTTTACGTCTTTTAATGTTTGTATGGTCTCTTTAGTAGTTATTAAGTGGCTATTGTAACGTGCGCGAATACGTTTAATTAACCTGTCGAAATATTTATTATTTAATTGTTTGTAAACAGCGAATCCTTTATGGCTTACGTAGGTTTGGAGTATAAATATCCACTCCCAACTTGCATAGTGGCCACACATAATAATAACGTCTCGGTTTTGCTTTTCTAGTTCCTTTAGAACTTCAACGTTTGTAAAAGCATAACGTTTTTTCATTTGAGATTCAGAAATAGTCATAGATTTCATAGACTCAACGACCATGTCGCATAAATGATGGTAGAATTTTTTAGTGATTGTGTTTATTTCTTCCGAAGACTTTTCTGGAAAAACTAATCTTAAATTTTCTAGAACAACTTTTTTTCTATAACCGAAAATGCGATAAATAAAAAGGTAAATAAAATCTGAAAAGGCATACAATAATTTAAACGGAAGTATAGAAACTAACCAAAAAAATGGATAAATTAAAATGTACGCTAATAATTGCATGAATTAGTTTTAGATTTGTAATAGCAAATATATGCTATATTTAAAAAATACGTTTATTGTTTATGGATATAAATATCATTACAATTGCCATAATTGCAGCTAATGCAATTGCTTCATTTAAAGGTTTTAATGATTTCGAATTTTTCGAAAAATACAAGTTTAGTATAGGAGCAATAAGCAGAGGAGAGAAAATAAGAATGTTAACTTCTGGTTTTTTGCATAAAGATATGCAACACTTACTATTTAATATGATTACGCTTTATTTTTTTGCATACATAGTTATTGTTGAATTAGGAGAAGTTCAATTTGTAATTGTCTATTTAGTAAGCTTGGTTGCGGGTAGTTTATTATCGTTAATTTTTAATAAAAACAATTACCATTATAGTGCAGTTGGAGCAAGTGGAGCAGTTATGGGTATTATCTATTCAGCTATACTTTTAGAGCCCTACAACTTAAAAATTTATGGTGTTATTCCTGGATGGTTATTTGGAATAGGTTATTTGTTATATTCAATTTATGGAATGAAAAATAAAACAGATAATATAGGTCACGATGCGCATTTTGGAGGCGCAGTTGGTGGTTATATAATGACTTTAATAATGGCACCTGGTTTAATAGAAACAGACTTAACAATGGTAGGTGTTTTAGCGCTACCAATAGTAGTCTTATTTGTAATGAAGAAGTTAGGTAAAATCTAGTTACCTAAAATCTCAGCAACCTTATTTTCTAAAGCTTGACCACGTAGGTTTTTAGCAATTATTTTCCCGTCTCCATCCAAGATATAA